>NZ_QFXN01000194.1:0-9603 GCF_003144775.1 Enterobacter sp. CGMCC 5087
TCGTCAACGCCGGTGGTGCATACGGACAACATTCATTACGACGTGGCAGGCCGGGTGACTCGCTATCGTGACACACTTTGCCATTACGATGCCTGTGGCAGACTTATTATCAAACGTCGCGAACGAGCGGGGTTCAGGCCGGAAGAAACGCACTACACCTGGGACGCGCACGATCGGCTGATTCGGATACAGCGTCCTGATGGTGCGCGGTGGCGATACCTGTATGATGCCTTCGGGCGACGGGTGAGTAAAACCCGTGAGGGTAATGTTGAATCTGCCCGTAGTCTTCTGCGCGTGGATTACTGCTGGGATGGCGACCAGCTGGTCGGTGAACAACAGTGGCTGGCCGATGGCAGTGCAGCCCGCGCCGTACAGTGGGTATATGAACCGGGCTGCTTCCGACCGTTGGCACAGGTGGAAAAGCAGGGGGATACGACCCGCCTGCATTACATCGTGACGGATTTGACCGGCACGGCGAGGGAGTTGTGCAGCGAAGACGGCGAGGTTCACTGGCGCGGTGAACAGGCGCTGTGGGACGGGTATCAGGAGACGAAAACGCCAGTTCCCCACCCCATGTTCCTGGGGGATGCAGCTAACGATGAAATCAGCTGTGATCTGCGCTATCCCGGTCAGCTTTATGATGCCGAAAGCGGGTTATACTACAATCGATATCGCTATTACGATCCGGATCTTGGGCAATACCTGTCGTCAGACCCAATAGGTTTAGCTGGTGGGATAAGGCCACAGGGCTATGTACATAATCCGCTGGAGTGGATTGATCCGTTTGGACTAACAAAATTTTATCATGCTGGGGATAATATACAGGGTGCGATAGACCTATCTAAAGGAAGACCCAAATTAGATTTTAATCCTTCAGGCAAAGGTGGTTTTTATGTCACGGTTAATGAATCACAAGCTATTAAGTGGCAGAAAATGAGAAGTTTGCCAACAATAACGGAATTTGATATACCAGAAGATGAGTTGAATAGTTTAAATATAAAAAAATTCGAATCGGCCAATGATGAGTGGGCTGAGTTTGTAACAAAGGGCAGGAAGGGTAATCTTCTACATAGTTATGATGCTGTTAGCGGTCCAATGTTAGCGAATCTTTCAGAGGTAAGGAAAGGTATGCCAGCTAGGTCACTGGGATCTCAATTTGCTATTTTCTCAGATAAAGCTGCTAAACTATTCGATCGCTTCAAAGTAGATAAAGGGTGTGGTAATGGTTAATGTTATTGATGGCCTTAGGTTTTACAATTCAGAAGAATGTATAGTATTTAATTTTTACAGCTGGGTTGAGTTATTAAAGGCCATTATAGTTAAATATGCAAACAAGACAGAGAGTGAAGCGGAGATGTTAGTTTTAAATTCTCCGATTGCATGCGGTCAGGTTAATGATTTTATGTCTGTTGCTATTCGTGGCCACGAAAGTGAATATCACTGGGCAATGCTAATAGTTCATGGCGAACGATACTGGATGAATGGTATTGAACTTGATGAGCCTAACGGTTATTTTGACTGGGAGAAAGAATATAGGAGAACGCATGGGCTTAAAGAAACTTGTTTTGAATTTAGCAACTGAGTGATATTAAATTCATTGATCGAGTGATTGAAAAGTAAGGGGGTGATAT
The DNA here is from genome assembly GCF_003144775.1 of Enterobacter sp. CGMCC 5087. Classification (NCBI taxonomy): domain Bacteria; kingdom Pseudomonadati; phylum Pseudomonadota; class Gammaproteobacteria; order Enterobacterales; family Enterobacteriaceae; genus Enterobacter; species Enterobacter sp. CGMCC 5087. The sequence goes on from NZ_QFXN01000194.1 coordinate 1,632, forward strand.
TTTGAATTTGATGTGAATTTATTGATTGTTAACTACTCATGGTCAATGCTGATGCTCGCTGCTTGTTTCAGGTTTTGAAATTTTTTAATGGATGGAACTCAAAATAGTATTGTCTCGAGAAATATAACCTATTATAAAAACCTCCTTGAGGTTTTAAGGTGGATGTAAGGTTTGATAATGACGTTGACTTAATGTAGTAGTGTTGAGTTTTTTTATGGGTAAATGTTGCTTCGCTCAAGGGGAGGGTGATGCTATCAGTCGATGGGTTCCCGTAAAATTGAGCAGATGTTGTCCTTATTATGAAGTTTTTAATTCTTTTCCAGAGGATGCTTTTGGAGTAAGTGTGAATATCCGGCTGGTTAATGATTTTATGCTTTCTGTTGATGCACAACGTTGTATCGTTGTACCTTTTGAAGTGAGTGACAACAATGAATTTGTTGTCGCTTCGGCAACGGAAACTGTAAAGATAAATTTAGAAATTACTCCAGGGATGTATTTGGTTTACTTTGAAATTTGTGAGGGGATTGAAGTCTATTATAATTTTTAATTCATATCTGCTGATGTTCCTGTCGTACCTCCTGGATGAACCATGGGGCGGCGTAAAAGGAAAGAAACTTGATTGTGGTAATTTGTAAATATTAGCAAGCGCTATGATGAGGAGTCGGGATGCCTCACCTGAATAAATTATTTATTAATGTAAGTTAACAGGAAAATAATGATTCGCCATATTTTATTTATTACGTTTACTGATAGTGCACTACCGGAACACATACTGGCTGTCAGATCGGCATTTCTGCAGGTATCCGATCGGATTGAAGGCATTACAGGCGTGGAATGGGGCGTCAATGACAGTCCCGAAGAGAAGAATGCGGGATTTACTCACTGTGTGCTGATGACGTTTGCGGATGAAGCTGCTCGTCAGCGGTATTTACCGCATCCTGTGCATGATGATCTTAAAACGATTTTTCGACCGATATTGAGGGAGATTGTCGTACTGGACTATACCGTAATCCCCTGAATTATTTTTTATACGATGGATTTGAGTGAAATGGCACAAACGATGACAGATGATGCAAAACGCATTATGGGCGCATTCAGAGAAGCGCCGGTGATGACGTTACAGGCGGTGAGTACGATGGCGGGTCTGGGAGAACATACCACTCGCTTTATTCTGGAGCAGTTACGGCAGGCCGGGTTGGTTCTGGAAAGACATAAGCGCTGGAGTATAGCTGGGGGGCACCTTTCAGATGACCAGGAAAGCAGCGAGTAATGTGTCCCGGCAAGGTGGTGTGACTAAACTGCTGGAATGTCGCTATCGTCGGTTGTCTGTGCGCTACGGCGGGAGGGAGTTCACGGTTCCGGAAAGGCTCTCTAAAAAGTTAACTGGGTTTCTGGCAGTTATAACGTTGAATTTTTCTCTTTGATTAGTAAGTGTTAAATCAGGTTCTGGAATATGCAAGATGAAAAATTGAGAAGCCGTAATCATCGTGTTCGTTGGACTATTTCAGAGTTAAACTATCTTGAAAAAAACTACGGGCAATTTTCTAATGCTGATATTGCACGACACCTTGGGCGATCAGTATCAGCTATTCAGGGGATGGCTGGTAAAATTGGGTGTTGTTCACAGACTGTTAGTCTTTGGACAGAGGCTGAAAAAGATATCCTGCGTGCGACTTATGAAACGGGCATTGACACTAAGCTCATCTGTGCCATGTTACCTGATCGGGCCCCACAATCGGTTACTGTTATGGCGAGAAATATGGGACTCTCCCGTCCGGAATCTATTTGGCGTCAGGATGAAATTGACGTACTGAACACGTATTATCCGGCGGAAGGCAAGAAAATCGCTGCACGATTACCGGGGCGGGGCCCTGAGGCGGTGAAGCTTAAGGCCAACGAACTGGGTATTAAATTTCAGGGAGATGATCTTTATCGCGTCTGGAGCGAAGAGGAGTGGACTCTGCTTGCACAAAACCATTTGCTCCCTTTTGCCCGTTTACGTGAGTTATTCCCGCAAAGAAGCAGGGCTTCCGTTTCAATGGCAAGAAGACGATTCCGACGAAACATGTATGCATCACACAGGAAGTAGACGTGCCAGGTGCGGATAAGGACTCAACGTCAGAGGAACATTCAGCAAAAACGCGTCGGGCGGCGATGGACATAAAATATCTCGCGTCAGTCCTTGCGGGCTAAGGGGGTTCGTAATATTTCCCTGATTATACATTACATTCAATAAATTAGAGACATCCCCCGGATCTCCCTATATTAGAGTATGTAAAGAATCCCACTGTAGTTGATCCATGCGAAAAGTTGACTCCGATTGAAGTTGCTCGCGGCTGGAGAATCATTAAATCCTAATTGTTTTACTTTAATGTTGAGAGGTTATTTAACTATCATGAAATCCACAAAAATAAATCATGCTAATCATTTTGATTTAGATATGCCATTAATCGGATTTGGTGCGATGGGGATATCTGAGTTTTATGGGAGTACCGATAGACAAGAATCAATGAATGCAATTTCAAATGCTCTCAATAATGGGATCATCCATTTTGACACAGCTGATGGCTATGCATATGGAGATAATGAAAAATTTTTGGGTGATATACTGTGTTTATCAGATTCGATAACCAGAAGGAATCTGATTATTGCTTCAAAAGCTGGTATTCTCAGGGATAAAAATGATCCCTCAGTGCGAGGGATATGCATTGAAGAAAAATATCTTAGAGAACAATTGCATAAATCTCTGGATAATTTGAAAACTGATTATCTAGATATTTTTTATATTCATCGCTTGCCTCCTGCGGCTAGTGATGACTCTTTATCATCATTATCTAATTTTTTATTGGATATTAAAAAGGAAGGATTGGTTAAGTCTATTGGATTGAGTGAGCCGAAGCTTATTCAGTTAAATAAAATTCATTCAAAATGCCCGGTGAGCTTTGTTCAATCTGAGTATAGTTTACTTGAAAGGGGGGTTGAACATAATGGAATTATTGATTATTGCAAGGACGAGGAAATAAAATTCGTGGCTTACAGCCCTTTATGTCGTGGTCTATTGACTGACTCTTTTAAGTTTGAAAGTCTGGATGATAGTGACTTTAGACGCTCTTTACCTAAGTTTTCTGATGAAAATATTTCTCACAATATTTCTATTGTAATGAAAATAAAAGAGTTAGCGGATTTAAAAAGGGGGACAGTGTCTGCACTTTCTATCGCCTGGCTACTTTCTCAGGGAGTTTTAGTTATTCCTGGTATGAGAAAAAGTCAACGTGTTAATGATGTGTTAACCTCTTTGGATATTGAGTTAACCAAAGACGATCTTTCTTTCATCGACGAGATTGCTCATATCGGATCAGCTAAGGGTACTCGCTATGCATCAGCAGCTATGGAAGCATATGGATTTGAATAAAAAACTATATTGATATCCGCTGCGTAGAGCAATATGGCAAAGGAAACAATTAAACATCTATTATCTTGGGATGGTACCTGAAACCATCAGTCGTGAAATTAAACGTCTGGATAAAGGTGACATCATCCACTTTAACAACCACTTTATTACGATTCACTCTCCGGAAAAACTGGATGCGTTTATCTTGCGGGAGTGAATTTGGAAAATAATTCATGCCGGGGATATGTGGTCTTTTCCTTATTTAATGCTGCTATTCGCAGGAGGGAATTATGACTTTGCTGGATTTTGTTGTTCATCCATTATGGTTTTTATTGCTGGTTATTCCCGTCATACTTCTTATGATATGGTTCAGGAGATAGTTTCTCAGGGAGAATACGTTGTGCAGGAGAGCCAGCCAGACGGCATATTACCAGAATACAGGGCCTTTTGCTGTTTTGATGCCACTGTGGAAAGCGGGGATGACAGCGATTAATATTTATACGATACACGGATAACGATTTGACCAGTATGACCCCAAAACGCCCGACCAAAGAACTTGTGCACCTGGCATGGTGCATTCTGGTGTCTGTTGGCCTTGCCCGACAGGAAGGTAAAGCGCTTTCCACCATACAAACACATCTGTTCATCATGCAGTGGTTGCTGACAGCGCAGAAACGTAAGATTTTTCCCCGAATACTCGCGTCAGACATTCTCTGGCTGTAGGAGCAGGGTAAGCGCTACGGGCTGTCAGCACGACTTTACAACAAGGTGGAGTACATCTGGCTCGCCAGCTCTGGCGAGCTTACGCAACAGAGCACGCTGTTTCGCTTTACGTACATGATCGATACGCTTCGGACAATGGGCTGGATAGACTGGCTGGTTTCAGCAAAAGAATGGGAAGAAAAAACCAAACTGGCGGGTAATGTCTGTGCGATCTACACCCCGAAAGATGAGCTGCATCAGGTATTTACCGACAAGGGCGAACTCATCAAACCAATGGCGCTGCGGCTTACTGACGATATCAGCGGTATTCCTGCATTACTGGCACAGTGTAATCTGCACGCCGAACGGTTGCCTGATGACGACGGATATGTCGTTTATCAACTATTGCCAGAATCAGGAAATGTGCATTCTTCAGCACCGTAGCAGGGTTGAAGCTGGTGGTAAAAGAAAACAAAAAAAGAATACTGTCATAAAAGGACGCCCGGCCATTAAGGCTGAGCGTCCTGTTTTTTTATTTAACATTCGTGATAATATAATATTACAATAAAATCATTCTGGCAGAGCACCCGCCAGATTCTTCGCTGAAACACTGCTGGTAGATTGTTCCGGTGCAGCAGGGGATGGCGCCGTAGCCGTCAGCACGACTGGTGGAGCCGCTCCCGGCTGAATATTCAGAAACGATGACAGCATAGTACGCAGGGTTTCCGGGCTTGTGTTATCGGCAAGTAACGCGGCCAGTACAGACGGCAACCGGTTGTCAATCTCGCCCAGCGCTATACCGGCCAGCAATGCCGTGCGTGATAACTCACCGCGATCGCCCCTGTGATGCGCCTCTATTCGCGCATCCGCAAAGCGTTCGCTGGCATACGTATCAGGCCGCAGGTAAATCAGTACTTTTCTTCGGTGCATTACCCCTCCATCAGCCAATGGCTTTCAGTCCGTGTACCAGTGCGAACTGCGGATCCTGTGCCACAAAGAAACGATCTTCTCGCAGGTTAACGTGAGTTCGAATGTCATCAACCAGCAGACAGGCACCACCACCCACGACAGCCACGTGGGTATAGCCTTTAAAGCGATCAACCGCTTCCAGCACCCGTGCACGGTAACGCGCGATACCGCTGTGGATTGCCTGTTTAATATCCTCTACAGCATGTGGATCGTTAATATTGTTCGCCAGGTACGTATCGTCGAACCGTTTGATTATCAACCGATCTACGTTGTAACGGGACAGTGCCATACCGGCTTTACGTAACGCCTGCTGCACTTCATCGGTCACCAGTGATACGCCTAACGCAGGATCGCCGTAGATACGGGATACCGAGGACATTTGACCCGCCACCTGCGAGATATCAAGCGTCGTTCCGCCGAGGTCAACAATCAGCACAGAGTTGGAAGCCGAGAGTTGATCGCACAGCGCAATACCTGCAGGAATGGACTCCGGACGCACGGTGACGCGGGTGACGGTGAATACGTGACCGTTATTGAGCACCACGGGTTGTAACAGGCTCTGCTTTTTGCGCTCGATGTTATCAAGCCGGTACTGCGCGTCTTCGTCGTAGAACTCCGCCAGTGGCAGCGTCACTACAATATCCACACACTGCGGCGAGAGACCGCTGGTTAGTAAGGCATGATGCACAGCGACTGCATTGAGTGGGCTGTACTGCCATTCAATATTGCTGGTGGTGAGGGTATCCGGGGAAATGAGGTCATACGAGTATTTCTCCTTGCCTGCGGTGTAGTTAAACGGCTTACCGTTGCCAAACGGGGCTGACCATCCGCGTTTAAAGCTGTTGGGGGTGAGGTGGGTGAACGTTTTGCCGCGCTGCTCCCACAGCATTTTGATGTGAGTCGAGCCATCGTCGATATAAATGCGCATGTTGCACCTTATTTGAGTCAAATGTGAGTTGGAATTGAGATATCCGGCGTCACTGGAGGCGTGAAGGGTGATTATTGAGCCAGAACTGAGAGCACAATGAGATGAATCAGCGCCATAAAGCGCTCAATGAGAAAAGGAAGTGCTGCAAGTGAGACTAAGATGAGAAATCTTTTCATAGGTTTTTTCCTGTATGGGGTGAGTAAAATGTGAATTGCCATACAAGATTAAGGAGATGAGCGTCGGGAAATTACTGCAGTGCACGTTACTGAAAATCGCTCTTGCCAGTTTCTGGTTAAATAAAGGTAAGGTTTATTTAAAGTGAAATACAGGGATGATATTTGAGGGGGCGTTTAAACGCGCTGCTATGAAATGGAGGACGCCCAACCATGAAGTCTGAGCGCCCAGGGATTACGTTCACATTTACCAGGCTGTCTTACTATTATTTCGACCCGGCATCATCAGGATGAGCGAACTCATAAGGTGTTACATAACCTTCGCGATTCGCATCCAGATAGTCTGCCCACCATTGCATCATTTGCTTACGCTCATCAAGATGTTCTGCAAGATAGATATAAGCAGCACGGACGTTATTGCGCTCCTGGTGGCTCATCTGGCGTTCCACGGCATCTTTTGACCACAGGCCGGATTCGATCATGGCGCTACATGCCATAGTGCGGAAACCGTGGCCGCAGATGTCGGTTCTGGTATCAAATCCCATCTTGCGCAATGCTTTGTTGATGGTGTTCTCGCTCATCGGTTTATAAGGATTGTGAGCCCCGGTAAAAATCAAATCAAATTCACCGCTGATCTCGTGGATTTGCTCCAGTATATCTACAGCCTGCTTACACAATGGGATCAGATGTGGGGTGCACATTTTGGCACCACGCGTGGAGAACCTGACTCCGGTAATTTCTTCGCGTTTGTCAGGAAGCGTCCAGAGTGCGCGTTTGAAGTCGATTTCCGGCCAGCGAGCAAAACGTAACTCACTGGAACGGATGAAGATGAGCAAAGCCAGCCTGATTGCCAGTATGGTGAGAGGCTGCCCCTGATAGCTGTTCATTTTCTCCAGTAGATCTGCGACCCCTTTAAAAGGCAATGCGGGATGGTGTTCAGCCTTCTGAGAGGAGATTGCCCCCTTCATATCCAGAGCCGGGTTATAGTTGATATAAGCATTCTGTACGGCATAGCGCATGATGTTGGTAATGCGGCTTTGCAGTCGCCCCGCAGTATCAATATTATCCCTGGCCTCCACAACTTTAACCGGTGCCAGAAGATCACGGGTATTCAGTTTAGTGATGTCACATTCTCCCAGCGCCGGGAACAAATGTGTTTCCAGTGAAGTTAGGATCCGTTTGGCGTGATCCTTACTCCATTTACGATTGCTTTTGTGCCACTCACGAGCCACGGCCTCAAATGTGCGGATGTTTGTGTGTCCTTTCTTTTCCTCCCGCTTTTCCTGATTAGGATCGACGCCGTTAGCCAGTTGCCTTTTGGCATCGTCGCGGCGGAGGCGTGCTTCCGCTAATGAGATTTCAGGGTAGGGGCCGATAAGATAAGTTTGTGGTTTGCCATTGAAGTGATACAGAAAGCGCCAGCGTTTTGAGCCCGTACTGAAAACGAAAAGATAGAGTTTGTCTGCATCGTAGATTTTGATGAATTTTTTGTCTGTCGGGCATTTTGCATTGCGGACAGCCATATCAGTCAGTGCCATAAAAGATGCCTCTTTTACCACTATTCTGAGGTACCGATTTTATCGAACTAAAGATACCTCGGGTGATACCTCGGAAAAGATGTTGATGTGGGAAGAATCAGATTGAGTTCAGTAGACTATCAGGGGAAGTGAAAGTTCGTAAGTCGCGGACTTAGAAAAGAAAAATGGACGTCGGTTGACGTCCATTGATAATAGGGTGGTGCCCGGACTCGGAATCGAACCAAGGACACGGGGATTTTCAATCCCCTGCTCTACCGACTGAGCTATCCGG
>NZ_QFXN01000195.1:0-29095 GCF_003144775.1 Enterobacter sp. CGMCC 5087
AGCGCATTAAACCGCAATCACGCTCGATCGTCAACATTATTTCGGGAAAAGCTGTTCAACTGCTTAAGTTTGCGGCAATCTGTCCGCTTTCGCCGTGAAAATGCACAAATCTTCCAGACATAACCAGTGTAATACGGCAATGCTGACAGCAAGAGGAGGGCAGTATGGCAAATGACTGGCTTGAACTGCGTCAGCATGCAGATACGGGTATTGAGACGATTAAAGCGCATTTCGAAGGGCATGCCTTTGATCCGCACTGGCACGATAGCTATCTGGTTGGGATAACCCTCTCTGGCACGCAGCAGTTTCACTGCCGCCGCGAGCGTCATCGTAGCCAGCCGGGCGACGCATTTCTCCTTGAGCCTGGCGAGATCCACGACGGTGATGCGCCTGTAGAGGGCGGCTTTACCTATTTGACCTTCTATCTTGATGAGCGCTGGCTTACCCGTGCACTACAAGGGCTTTACGAATCTACTCCAGGGAGTTATTCACTCCACTTTGCCCAAACGCTGACGCGGGAGCCGCAGCTGGTGCGCGCTATCGGTGAGACATTCGCCACACTGCATAATGACGAGATAAAAATCGTTCAGCAGAGCACAATGGATAATCTGCTCTCCCGGATCACCGCCCACTGCCACTGGCGTAAGAAACTGCCGTCGCAGTTACAAAGCGCTGCCGTGGCGCATCGTGCGCGCGACTATCTCTATGCCCATATCGGTGAGAACGTGGGGCTGTCAGATCTTGCGCGCGAGACGGGCACGGATCGCTTTACCCTGACGCGCTGTTTTAAGCGCGAGTTCAACCTGGCGCCACACGCATGGCTTATTCAGCTTCGTCTGGCAAAGGCCCGACAGCTGCTGGCGCGCGGTGACCAGCCCGTTGATGTGGCTGCCGCAGTGGGATTTGCCGATCAAAGCCATCTGGGGCGTTGGTTTCAGCGTGCTTACCGCATCTCTCCTGCACACTACCGACGGTTGTGCACAAACCTTCCAGACGTTTCCAAAAAATAACGGCACATTCATGGCTCTAATAAAAAGGAGCCACCTGTGAGTTTGATACCCTTTCTGTTGTTCGCATTTGTCGCCTCCATTACGCCGGGGCCGACCAATATTCTCGTGCTGACGAACAGCCAGCACTTTGGCGTAAAAAATACCGTACCTGCTATTCTGGGCGGGTGTATCGCGGCCAGTGCGATCGTGCTGGTATCCGGCGCGGGCGCGGGGGAAGCGCTGCGTCAGTACCCTCTGATACGTCAGATAATGAGCTGGGCAGGCGTGCTGTGGCTAAGCTGGATGAGCTGGCAGCTGTTTCGCGCCCCGGCTGCCCGTCTCTCCGCTGAGCACCGTATCCGATTCACCGCTCGGGCGGCGGCGCTGCTGCAGATCGTGAACCCCAAAACCTGGATGATGGCGCTGGCCGTCGTCAGTCTGTTTGCCCCTGCTGGCGACCATGCATTGCGGGATATTGCGCTAATGGCGGTATGGTTTCTGCTGATCTCGATAGCCTGTTTGATGTGCTGGGCGTGGTTGGGTAAAGCGGTGAACCGAATTTTTCGCACCACCGTGGCGATGGTGCGGTTTCAGCGCCTGATGGCGCTGTGTCTGCTCATCTCCGCCTGGGCGGGAATGCTGGCTTAGGTCAGCGCTCCACCCATTCTGCATTGGGCAAAGCGTAGAATATCTTCCGCCAGGCGGTGCGCCGTATCCACATCTGCCTGGCTACGGTTCACCAGCATGCGGCTGAGGCAACCTTCCAGCACCAGTTCCATCTGTTTAGCCACCATCGCAGGGTCATCGACTTCCAGCGTGGTCAGCAGCTCGTGGGTGAAGTCATGCGCCGCCCGTTTTTGCTGCTCCGCCAACTGGTGGATAGGATGGCCTGGGTCGGGAAAATAAGTGCAGGCGGCGATGAACAGACAACCCGGGTAGCGGTTGTTGCTGACGCATTCCGTCAGCGCGGTATAGCGCGCCAGCAGCTTTTGCTCCGCGGTCAGTTCTTCATTCAGCATCAGCTGTCTGCGCCAGATATCAACCTGCTGGCTGAGATAGCGCAGGGCATCATAGAGTAGCGCCTCTTTATCCGGCCAGAAGCGCTTAAGTTCATCCAGGGGATAATCGATACGGTCGGCTACCATCTCAAGCGTGGTGCTGGCGATCCCTTGAATCTCAAGTAGTTGCAGGGCTTGTCCCAGTACGTCTTCACGTTGCACGGTTATCTCCTCCGCTATTCCCAACGGTTTGTCCCGTTTAAAGTGTTGTTTACGGTTGGCGATTGCGCAAATGCGCGCTAAATGCCGCAGCATCCATAAACCCGGTTACACGCTGCTCAGGCTGCTCATGGCCCTGTTGATTGAAGAACAGAATGGTTGGCAGCCCGAGTACGTTAAGCTGCTTCAGCAGAGCCTTATCCTGCGCATTATTGGCGGTCACGTTAGCCTGGAGCAAAACGGTCTCTTTCAGGGCGCTTTGCACCTGTGGATCGCTAAAAGTATATTTTTCAAACTCTTTGCAGGCGACACACCAGTCGGCATAGAGATCGAGCATCACCGGTTTGCCTTTCGCCTCTGCCAGGGCGCTGTTAAGTTCATCCACGTTTTTAATCTGGGTGAAGTTCAGATGCGCTTGCATCTGACCCACCGGTGTGCCGAACGCCCAGTCCTGCAGAGGGCGTACGCTCACCAGCGCGGCAGCCAGCAGCAGGATTTGCACCAGGCGCATCCATGGCTTCTTCGCCTCCAGGCTGACGATAAACGCCCATGTAAAGAACGCTACGCCGAGCATCGCCCACAGGCGCAAACCCCAGGCGTCGCCGATAATACGCTCAAGGAGGAACACCGGCAGCGCGAGGATGACAAAGCCAAATGCGGTTTTCACCGTCTCCATCCACGGGCCGCTCTTCGGCAGAAGTCGATTACCGAAAACCGTGACCAGAATCAGCGGCAGGCCCATGCCCAGGGCATACAGGTACAACGTTCCGCCGCCGAGCCACATGTTACCGCTCTGGGCGATATAGAGCAGGATGGCGCTCAGCGGCGCGGTGGTGCAGGGAGAGCATATCAGCCCAGCAATGGCACCCATCGCGAACACGCCGCCTGCGGAGCCGCCCTGCTGGCGGTTGCTCATCAGCGTTAAGCGAGTCTGCAAAGCCGACGGTAGCTGCAGGGTAAACAGGCCGAACATCGACAGTGCCAGCAGGATGAAGACCGCCGACAGGCCAATAAGGACGTAAGGATGCTGCAGTGCGGCCTGGAACTGTAACCCGGCAGCGGCAACCACGAGGCCGAGCGCCGTGTAGGTTAGCGCCATTCCCTGCACGTATATAAAAGCCAGCAGCAGCGCGCGGGCGGTAGAAAGACGCTGTTTGCCGCCCAGCACGATGCCAGAGATGAGCGGATACATCGGCAACACGCACGGCGTAAAGGCAATGCCGATACCAATCAGTAAAGCCCACAACGCTGAGAACGGAAGGTCAGCGCTGTCGTTGGTTTTCTCAAACGAGGGGACCGGCGTTACAGCAGCAGTCGCTTTCACTTCGCTAAGCGGCACGACTTTCGTTTCCGGCGGATAGCAGAATCCCGCGTCCGCGCATCCCTGATAGGTCACCGTCAGCGTCGCGCCTTTATCCGCCTGATTCACCGTAACGGGCACGCTCAGGCGCTGGCGGTAGATTTCACTCTTACCGTAGAACTCGTCCTCATGCCACTCGCCAGCGGGCAGCCGTAATGCGCCCACGTTTGCCTGGGCAGGGGTAATGCTCACCTGTTTGCGATAGAGGTAATAGCCCTCTTTCACCTGCCAGGTGAGCGTCAGATCGTGCTGGTTCTGCTGAAAATCGAAAACAAACGCCTGGTCGGCAGGAATAAAGTTCGAACGGCCGGGCGCGTCAAATAACCCGGCAAAAGCTGACGTGCTGCACAGCAGCAGGATCAGCGTAAGGAAGCGTTGAGCCATGAGAGATAGTCGTTATCGCCATGAACCACTGGCAATACCAGCAGCTCCGGGGTTTGGTATGGATGATGAGATTTGAGGCAGTCCAGGAGTGCCTGCTGATTCGCCAGATTGGTTTTGAGCAACATCTGGACTTCGTACTCTTGCTCCAGCTTGCCTTCCCAGTAATACAGGGAAGTGGCACCGGGGAGGAGCGTCACGCAGGCAGCCAGTTTTTCGGCCAGCACTTTGGCGGCGAGATCCTGGGCAGAGGCTTCATCAGGAGCGGTGCACAGTACGACAACAGCATCAGGCGTGTTCACAAGTCGACCTCCTCATCACGAAAGGCTTCACTATATCACGCAAGGCGGTTGGTCATTAATGAAACGGGCCGCAGAGCGGCCCGATTTTAACTATTTTTACAACCACTCACCGTTTACAGCACCACGCCGCCAATGATAAAGCCGAGAATCACGCAAAGTGAAATGGCGACCACGCCCGGAATCAGGAACGCGTGGTTAAACACATACTTACCGATACGTGTTGAGCCGGTGTCATCCATCTCCACCGCCGCCAGCAGGGTTGGGTAGGTTGGCAGAACGAACAGGGCAGAAACCGCCGCGAAAGAGGCAATCGCCGTCAGTGGCGTAACGCCCAGCATCAGTGCCGCAGGCATCAGCGCTTTGGTGGTCGCCGCCTGGGAGTAAAGCAGGGTAGCGGCAAAGAACAGCACCACCGCCAGCAGCCACGGGTAGTTGTGCAGCAGGTCGCCTGCTACGGTCTGAATGTCGCTGATGTGCGCTTTCACGAAGGTATCACCAAGCCAGGCTACGCCGAGGACGCACACGCAGGCGCTCATACCGGATTTGAAGGTGCTGGCGTTCAGCACTTCGCTGGTGTCGATTTTACAGGTGATGCTAATCAGCGTCGCGATGGTCAGCATAAACACTACAATCGCTTCGTTACGCGGCAGGACAGGGTTCTGGATCAGGCCCACGGTGTCGCTGATGGCGGTCGCGTAGAACATCACCGCGACAATACCGATCAGGAACAGCAGCACGGAGCGTTTTGCGTGCGGCTTCAGCTCGAAGACCTGGCTGCCACGCAGTCTCACTTCACCCTTGGCAAGGCGTTCCTGGTAAACCGGATCGTCTTTCAGTTCAGCGCCAAGGAAGTTACACAGCACGGCAGTGATCATCACCGCGATCAGCGTCACCGGGATACAGATCGCCAGCAGCGTCAGGTAGCTCACGCCCATCGGCTCAAGGATACCGGCGAAGAAGACCACCGCAGCGGAAATCGGCGAGGCGGTAATCGCAATCTGGGACGCGACGACGGCAATAGAGAGCGGACGAGACGGACGGATACCCTGCTCTTTCGCCACTTCGGTAATCACCGGCAGCGTAGAGAAGGCGGTGTGGCCCGTACCGGCGAGGATGGTCATAAACCAGGTCACCAGCGGGGCAAGGAAGGTAATGTATTTTGGATGGCGGCGCAGCATACGCTCCGCCAGGCTTACCAGGTAGTCCATACCGCCTGCCACCTGCATGGCGGCGATAGCGGCAATAACTGCCATGATGATTTCGATAACGTCGAACGGGATTGCGCCGGGTTTAATCTGAAAGATAAGGGTAAGAACGAGCACCCCGAGACCGCCGGCAAAACCGATGCCGATACCCCCGAGTCTTGCTCCCAAATAAATCGCCAACAAGACGATGACGAGTTCTGCTCCAAACATAAGGACCTGCCTTGCTTATTAACAAGTTGATATTGAATTGTTGTATTTTGGTAACGCCTAAAAAGAAAAAAGGCACGTCACAAGTGACGTGCCTTAAGAAGCCTAGCCAGAACGGTTACTGTTCGCTTTCATCGGTATATCGTTTCGCTTTATATGCCGGGTGCATCAGGTTCTGGGCCGAGAAGATATCGTCCAGCTCAGCTTCGGTCAACAGCCCGCGCTCCAGCACCACTTCACGTACGCTCTTACCGGTTTCAGCGCAAATCTTACCGACGATGTCACCGTTGTGGTGACCGATGAACGGGTTGAGGTAGGTGACGATCCCGATGGAGTTGTATACATAACCCTCACAGACTTCTTTATTCGCCGTGATGCCGTTAATGCATTTTTCCAGCAGGTTGTAGCAGGCGTTGGTCAGGATGTGGATGGATTCAAACATCGCCTGGCCAATCACTGGCTCCATCACGTTCAGCTGCAGCTGACCCGCTTCAGAGGCCATGGTCACGGTCGTATCGTTACCGATGACTTTGAAGCAAACCTGGTTCACCACTTCTGGCACCACCGGGTTCACCTTGGCTGGCATGATGGATGAACCGGCCTGCAGCTCTGGCAGGTTGATTTCATTCAGGCCAGCGCGCGGACCGGAAGAGAGCAGGCGCAGGTCGTTACAGATTTTGGACAGTTTCACCGCCAGACGTTTCAGGGCGCTGTGTACCATGACGTAGGCGCCGCAGTCGGAGGTGGCTTCAATCAGGTCTTCTGCAGGCACAACCGGCAGGTTAGAGACTTCAGCCAGCTTCTGTACCGCCAGCTGCTGATAGCCATCCGGGGTGTTCAGACGGGTACCGATGGCGGTGGCGCCCAGGTTCACTTCCAGCAGCAGCTCGGAGGTGCGCAGCAGGTTTTTGGTCTCTTCGTTCAGCAGTACGTTAAACGCGTGGAATTCCTGGCCGAGGGTCATCGGCACCGCGTCCTGCAGCTGGGTACGACCCATTTTCAGGATGTCCTGGAACTCAACCGCTTTACGCTGGAAGCCATCACCCAGCTGGTTGATCGCATCCACCAGTTTCACCACAGAGGCATACACCGCGATACGGAAGCCGGTAGGGTAGGCGTCGTTGGTAGACTGGCATTTGTTTACGTGATCGTTCGGGTTCAGGTACTGGTATTCACCTTTCTGGTGACCCATCAGCTCCAGGCCAATGTTTGCCAGTACTTCGTTGGTATTCATGTTGACGGAGGTGCCCGCGCCGCCCTGATAGACGTCAACCGGGAACTGGTCCATGCATTTGCCGTTGTTCAGCACTTCATCGCAGGCTGCGATAATCGCATTTGCCGCGCTTTTAGGAATGGTTTGCAGCTCTTTGTTGGCCAGTGCTGCGGCTTTCTTCACCATCACCATGCCACGGACAAACTCAGGGATGTCGCTGATTTTGCTGTTGCTGATGTAGAAGTTTTCAATCGCTCTCAGAGTGTGGACACCGTAGTAGGCATCCGCTGGAACTTCCCTGGTACCCAACAAGTCTTCTTCGATACGAATGTTGTTTAACATGTGAACCTTCTTTTCAAGCTGCCGATGGATTGTACTAAACACACAGTATTTATGTGGTTTTGAATATTTTCTGACCGACGATTATTCCCTCAATCAGCCAGATGCTCGAGATCATATGCTGATGATAGCGAATTGCCGTAAGCTGGATCACTTATTATCGAGCCGATTCCATGATAATTATTAATCTGTGAAATGGGTCACCGCTTTAAAATTTCCAAAAAAAATATCCGTGCAAACTGATTGAATTTTCGCTAACCGTCACCATCTCTTACAAACGCGCGTCGCGAACACATTCAGACAGGGGCCCGATGGCCTCTGCCACACAGGAGATGCCAGTGCGCTGGATACCGTTTATTGCTTTCTTTCTCTATATTTACATTGAGATTTCCATTTTCATCCAGGTTGCCCATGTGCTGGGCGTCCTGCTGACGCTGATTCTGGTGATTTTCACCTCCGTCATCGGCATGTCGCTGGTGCGTAATCAGGGTTTCAAAAATTTCCTGATAATGCAGCAGAAGATGGCCGCAGGGGAAAGCCCGGCGGAAGAGATGATCAAAAGCGTGTCATTGATTATTGCGGGGCTGCTGCTGATCCTGCCGGGGTTCTTCACTGACTTCCTCGGCCTGCTGCTGCTTCTGCCGCCGGTGCAAAAACACCTGACCATGAAGCTGCTGCCGCATCTGCGCTTTAGCCGAATGCCGGGGGGCGGATTTAGCACCGGGCCGGGCGATACCTTCGAAGGGGAGTATCAGCGTAAGGATGAACAGCACGACCGTTTAGACCATAAAGACGATCGGTAATGTTTTTGCCCGGTGGCGCTTCGCCTACCGGGCCTCCGGGAGCGCACCGCGCTTCGGCAAAAACACCCACAGCCCTGCCAGCATGACAATCGCGTACAGACTCTTCCATCCCACCATCGCCAGCAACAGCAGGCAAAGCAAACCCCCGACGACCGCCAGAGATTTATAGCGACCTTTCAGCAAACGACATCCCGCCAGCATGCACAGCAGGTAGATCATGATGAAAATGCCGTTGGCGTAGACGATCAGCGCGTCCAGATTAATCTTCAGGGCGTAAATGCACAGCGTACTCAGCACGCAGCAGCCCAGTACGGCATTCAGGGCATTCAGCGGCAGCTGGCGTTTAGACAGGCGCGCGAGGCGATTCTCAGGTTTGTCGAGCGCCTGCGACCACACCAGCCGGGCAAAGCTCTGGATATAAATATTGAGGCTGGCAAAACAGGCGAGATAGCCGATGACGCAGGCGATCCATAGCGCCTTCACGCCGAACAATTCCACCACGATACCCGGCAGCGATGCCGCGGCGGCGAGATCCGCTCCGAACGCGTGGAAGTGTAAGACCAGCACGGTACACGCCCAATAGACCGTGCCAGCAAGCAGCAGGCCTATCATCAGCGCGCGGGGGAAATCGCGTTCAGGCTGCTTAAATTCAGAGGCCAGATGGGCAAAGGCTTCCAGGCCGACAAAACACCAGAACATGACGGAGAGCGCGGCGAAAAGCTCGGAATGGTCGACGTCGGTCAGCGCAGGGAAGGGAATTTCCTTTATTGTGATATCGCCCGCCCACCAGATTGCGACAACGAGCGCGACAATCAGCACCGCAACCAGCGTCTGCAGGTTGGCGCTGGAGCTGGCGCCGCGAGATCCCACCCACCAGACGATCGCCAGCGTACCCAGTTCGGCCAGCAATAACTGCTCGTTATGCCAGCCAAAAAGCGCCTGACTAAAGCCGGTCGCAATATGCAACGCCGCAGGTAGGCCAACCGGAATGACGGAGAGAAACAGCCAGCCGGTGACACGCTGCAGCCGCGGGCCAAAGGCCAGTCCGACAAAGTGCGCCACGCCGCCCGCGCTGGGGAAATGCCGCCCCAGGATGGCAAACACAATGGCTATCGGGAAAACCAATACAATCAGCGCCGGCCACGCCCACAGGCTGTTATTTCCAGCCACCAGCGCCGCCAGTGCGGGTACGGCAAACACGCCCGTACCTAACAAGGAGGTTGAGAGCAGTCCGACGCCCTGCGCCAGCCCCAGCTCCTGCTTGAGTCCACTCATTGACATCGCCCTGCCAGTACCAAAAGAGAGGCGATGGTAACACTTTCGCAAATTTTTTTTTCGACTCCCCCTTGAAGGGGGAAAAAGCTATCCCCATCTCTCAGGGCACTAGTCGGAAAACCGCATGCGGGCCGGCGTCATCCATAACTGATAATGACTTTCTCAAAGGAGAGCTATCAATGAGTATTCGTCCGTTACATGATCGTGTGATCGTCAAACGTAAAGAAGTTGAAACCAAGTCTGCTGGCGGCATCGTTCTGACCGGTTCTGCAGCAGCCAAATCAACGCGTGGCGAAATCATCGCTGTCGGTAAGGGCCGCATCCTGGAAAACGGAACTGTGCAGCCGCTGGACGTTAAAGTTGGTGACATCGTAATTTTCAACGATGGCTACGGCGTGAAATCCGAGAAGATCGACAATGAAGAAGTGTTGATCATGTCCGAGAGCGACATTCTGGCAATTGTTGAAGCGTAATTTACGCACGAGAATTTGAGGAAATAAGAACATGGCAGCTAAAGACGTAAAATTCGGTAACGACGCTCGTGTAAAAATGCTCCGCGGCGTAAACGTACTGGCAGATGCAGTTAAAGTGACCCTGGGCCCGAAAGGCCGCAACGTAGTGCTGGATAAATCCTTCGGCGCGCCAACCATCACCAAAGATGGTGTTTCTGTAGCACGTGAAATCGAGCTGGAAGACAAGTTCGAAAACATGGGTGCGCAGATGGTGAAAGAAGTTGCCTCTAAAGCGAACGACGCTGCAGGTGACGGTACCACCACCGCGACCGTTCTGGCGCAGGCGATCATCACCGAAGGTCTGAAAGCCGTTGCTGCGGGCATGAACCCAATGGATCTGAAACGTGGTATCGACAAAGCTGTCGCCTCCGCTGTTGAAGAACTGAAAGCGCTGTCCGTACCGTGCTCTGACTCTAAAGCCATTGCTCAGGTTGGTACTATCTCCGCTAACTCCGACGAAACCGTAGGTAAACTGATCGCTGAAGCGATGGACAAAGTCGGTAAAGAAGGCGTAATCACCGTTGAAGACGGTACCGGTCTGGAAGACGAACTGGACGTGGTAGAAGGTATGCAGTTCGACCGCGGTTACCTGTCCCCATACTTCATCAACAAGCCAGAAACTGGCGCTGTTGAGCTGGAAAGCCCATTCATCCTGCTGGCTGATAAGAAAATCTCCAACATCCGCGAAATGCTGCCAGTACTGGAAGCCGTTGCGAAAGCAGGCAAGCCTCTGGTTATCATCGCTGAAGACGTTGAAGGCGAAGCGCTGGCGACCCTGGTGGTTAACACCATGCGCGGCATCGTGAAAGTGGCTGCGGTTAAAGCACCTGGCTTCGGCGATCGCCGTAAAGCGATGCTGCAGGATATCGCTACCCTGACTGGCGGTACCGTGATCTCTGAAGAGATCGGTATGGAGCTGGAAAAAGCGACCCTGGAAGACCTGGGCCAGGCGAAACGCGTTGTGATCAACAAAGACACCACCACCATCATCGACGGTGTGGGTGAAGAAGCCGCTATTCAGGGCCGCGTGGGTCAGATCCGTAAGCAGATCGAAGAAGCGACTTCCGATTACGACCGTGAAAAACTGCAGGAGCGCGTAGCGAAACTGGCAGGCGGCGTTGCGGTAATCAAAGTCGGTGCAGCTACCGAAGTTGAAATGAAAGAGAAAAAAGCACGCGTTGACGATGCTCTGCACGCGACCCGTGCTGCGGTAGAAGAAGGCGTGGTTGCTGGTGGTGGTGTTGCGCTGGTGCGTGTTGCCGCTAAACTGGCAGGCCTGACCGCACAGAACGAAGATCAGAACGTGGGTATCAAAGTTGCGCTCCGCGCAATGGAAGCCCCTCTGCGTCAGATCGTTTCTAACGCCGGTGAAGAGCCATCTGTGGTTGCGAACAATGTGAAAGCGGGCGAAGGTAACTACGGTTACAACGCAGCAACTGAAGAATACGGCAACATGATCGACTTCGGTATCCTGGACCCAACTAAAGTGACCCGTTCTGCTCTGCAGTACGCGGCATCTGTCGCTGGCCTGATGATCACCACCGAGTGCATGGTAACCGACCTGCCTAAAGGCGATGCACCTGACTTAGGTGCTGCTGGCATGGGCGGCATGGGCGGTATGGGCGGCATGATGTAATCGTGCGTTCTACGTCGTAGAATGTGAAAAACCCCTGGGCAGAAATGCTCGGGGGTTTTTCTTTTGGTCATCTTTTAGGTATAAGATTTACACACGGACAACTACTGTCCAGCTTATTGAAAACGAGGAATAACATGCGCGTAAAAGTCTGTGCAGGGATTGTAGGGGCAGCATTGCTGCTGGCGGGTTGTAGCTCCAGCAATGAGCTGTCGGCAGCGGGCCAGGGCGTTCGCTTTGTGGAAGATAAGCCTGGCAGTGAATGTCAGCTGTTAGGCACGGCAACCGGTGAGCAAAGTAACTGGATGTCAGGGCAGCATGGCGAAGAAGGCGGCTCGATGCGCGGTGCGGCGAATGCCCTGCGTAACCAGGCTGCGGCAATGGGCGGTAACGTGATTTACGGTGTGAGCAGCCCAACGCAGAGTATGCTGTCCAGCTTCGTGCCGACCGCCAGCCAGATGAACGGCCAGGTCTACAAGTGCCCAAACTGATTGCCTTTTCCCTCTCCCTGTGGGAGAGGGTTAGGGTGGGGGGAAACTAGCGCTGCCGCAGCTGCAAATCCAGCGGCGTCTTGCTCGGCTCTCCTCCAATCTCGCGTGCCAGCTTCGGCACCATATAGCCTGAAACCAGCGTTAACAGTTCGCGCATAATCTGCCGGGCTTTTTCATCCGTCACCATGAAATGGGCCGCGCCCTGAACGCGATCCAGCACGTGCAGGTAATAGGGCATCACGCCCGCATCAAACAGGGCATTGCTCAGGTCAGCCAGCACGCGGGCGCTGTCATTGACGCCGCGCAGCAGCACGCTCTGGTTCAGCAGCGTCACGCCCGCTTTACGCAGACGCGCCATCGCCGCGCGAAAGTCATCGTCAATTTCGTTCGCGTGGTTGATATGGTTCACCAGCAGCACCTGCAATCTTGACTGCTCCAGGCGTGACACCAGGCCGTCAGTGACACGTGCCGGAATGACAATCGGTAAACGGCTGTGAATACGCAGGCGCTTGACGTGCGGAATGGCTTCAAGCTGGGTTAGCAGCCAGTCCAGCTCATGATCTTTTGCCATCAGCGGGTCACCGCCGGAAAAAATAATCTCATCCAGCTCCGGATGGGCGGCGATATAGTCCAGCGCGACCTGCCAGTTGCGTTTATTGCCCTGGTTTTCGGCATACGGGAAGTGCCGACGGAAGCAATAACGACAATTTACCGCACAGCCGCCTTTTACCAGCAGCAGGGCGCGGTTGAGATACTTGTGCAGTAAACCCGGCACCACGCTGTTCTGCTCTTCCAGCGGATCGGTGCTGTATCCCGGCGCGGTGATAAACTCATCCTGCGAAGTAAGCGTTTGTTTTAAAAGTGGATCGTCGGGGTTGCCTTTCTCCATTCGCGCCACAAACGCACGGGGAACGCGCAGGGCGAAAAGGCGCTTTGCCTCGCGGCCTGCAAGCAACTCTCGGTGCTGATCGAGGTCTAAAAGACGCAGCAATTCATCAGGACTGGTGATTACATCGGCAAGTTGCGATAACCAATCTTCTCTGGACGGGGTGTTTAGGGTTACAATATGCGCCATTTTGTGGCTTAGCTACCAGTTAACAAATTTAGAGGGCCTTATGGCAACGTACTATAGCAACGATTTTCGTGCTGGTCTTAAAATCATGATGGACGGCGAACCGTACGCGGTTGAAGCCAGCGAATTCGTTAAACCAGGTAAAGGCCAGGCATTCGCACGCGTTAAGCTGCGCCGTCTGCTGACCGGTACCCGTGTTGAGAAAACCTTCAAGTCTACTGACTCCGCTGAAGGCGCTGATGTTGTTGATATGAACCTGACCTATCTGTACAACGACGGTGAGTTCTGGCATTTCATGAACAACTCCACTTTCGAACAGCTGTCTGCTGATGAGAAAGCGGTAGGTGATAGCGCTAAATGGCTGCTGGATCAGGCTGAGTGCATCGTGACCCTGTGGAACGGCCAGCCTATCGCTGTGACCCCACCAAACTTCGTTGAACTGGAAATCGTTGAAACCGATCCAGGTCTGAAAGGTGATACCGCAGGTACCGGTGGTAAACCAGCCAAACTGTCTACCGGCGCAGTGGTTAAAGTTCCACTGTTCGTACAGACTGGCGAAGTGATCAAAGTGGATACCCGCTCCGGCGAATACGTATCCCGCGTGAAGTAATTTACGTCATGATTGAAGGCGCAGCGCCCGCTGCGCCTGATTTTTGCAGGCAGGGATGATGAAACGTACCGTTAAAATTCTGCTTCTGTTAGCGCTTTCCAGTGCATTACTTTCCGGCTGTAACACCACCCGTGGGATGGGACAAGATATCCAGGATCTCGGTCATATCATTTCTCACGCCGCTAGCTAAGTTCGTCTAATTTTCCTAAAAATGCTTCCTTTTCCGTCAACCGGCGGGATCTTGTCTATTCTTAAGTTGCTATACACAAAACAACTTTGGCTATAAAAGGAAGATATTATGGTTAAGAAAACAATTGCAGCGATCTTTTCAGTCCTGGTACTTTCTTCAGTGTTAACTGCCTGTAATACCACGCGTGGCGTCGGTCAGGACATTTCTGAAGGTGGTAGCGCAATCTCTGGTGCGGCAACCAAAGCTCAGCAGTAATTAACATACGGTACGAGACCAGCGGGTTTCGTACCGTCAGCTTTCTGATTCCTGCAGGGATAAGAACGGAGAAAAACGCGTATCCATATGCAATTTCATGCGGATATTGCGTTTATAGGTATACACCGTTTTTCCGTTGATACTCAGGTGAGCGGCAATTTTTTGATTGCTCGCACCGTCCATCCACAATGTCAGCACTTTCTCTTCCTGTCGGGTCAGCAAGGGGGCCGCCGCCGTTGGCCTGTCAGCGCTGGCGCGTGAGATTAATACGTTGTTGATCGTCGTTGCCACTTCTTCGAGACTGGCGTTTTTCAACAGCGACGACCACACAGGGAACTGTCCGAGCCAGTCGGTCATGCCGCGGTCCTCTCCCGATTGCAGCAAAATAAACGGTAATCGTTCACTGGCGCTCAGCAACGATGAGAGCTGCTGAAAATGATGAATATCCTGCCTGAAGCCGTAAAGATCGGCGATAACCAGCGTGGGTTTCCATTGCAGAATGTGCTCCCTGGCAAGGAACAGATTATTTAACCCGGTCACAACGTAGTGTCCCGGGAACAAACCGGAATGATTGAGCCATGCTTCAAACCCCGTGCGGGTGAAGTGACAACGGTCAATCAAAAGAATTTTGAACATATTTTATTCGCAGTCGGCTAGTGGTTTGGCTTCCTGCCATCAGAAAGCACATCATCATAGAGAAGTCGGATGAGTGCTAAATGCCGGAACTACGCGCCATACTGCGGCTATTTCTTGCCTTAACGTGTTCAGCAAATAATGATTGAAAAAAAATAGCACGCTAACCACAATATGGGACGTAATCTCTGCCTTACGGGACGACCCGTAAGCGTTTCTTTCACCGGGGACGGCCCCAACTTGTATTAAGTTAAGGAGCCTAAAATGTCCTGGATTATTCTTTTTATTGCTGGCCTGCTCGAAGTGGTATGGGCAATTGGTCTCAAGTACACCCACGGATTTACCCGCCTGACGCCCAGCGTCATAACCGTCACCGCGATGATCGTGAGTATTGTCCTGTTATCCTGGGCGATGCGCTCGCTGCCTGTGGGAACGGCTTACGCCGTCTGGACGGGCATTGGTGCGGTGGGGGCCGCCATCACCGGCATTCTGCTGCTGGGAGAGTCAGCGAGTCTGGCGCGTATCGCCAGCCTCGCCTTGATTGTGGCCGGGATCGTTGGGCTGAAGCTCAGTACCCATTAATGGGGTTGTTTTACCCAGATAAGTTTTGATACATCAAACCCTTGCCGGGTCGCGACGTCCAGCATCTGCTGTTTCATTTCTGACGAAATAGTTGGCGTGCGGGAAAGTATCCACAGATAGTCGCGATCCGGCCCGCAGACCAGCGCGTGACGGTACTCTCTGTCGAGCGCGATCACGTTATAGCCGCCATAAAACGGGCCGAAGAAAGAGACTTTGAGCGCGGCCCGTCGCGGGTCGCCCGTGAAGTACGCTTTCCCAATCGACTGCTGCCACATCTCCCGATCCGGATTATAGCCCCGGTTGATCACCTGAATACCGCCATCATCCATCGGGCTGTAATTCGCGGTGACCTTCTCTAAGCCCTGCTCAAACCGATGGTCGAGGCGCGCGATTTCATACCATGTTCCAAGGAAGCGTTGTGCATCAAAAGGCGAGACGACGGTAACGCCTGGAGGTGGGGTAGGGGAACTGCAGGCAACCACTAAAAACGCGGCTGTCACCGCGGCGATAACAGGCAGAATGCGCATAGGAGTTTCCTTACTGTTTTTTGTTAAGTGTAGATGACGGCAAGGAAAATGTGGTTTTTGTGCGGTGTGTTTCGCCGGGTAAGCGTAGCGCCACCCGGCTATGTTTTACTGCAGCGCGTCGAGGATACGGTATGCCGCCTCAACGCGGGCAGGGTTCGGATAGCTTTTATTTGCCAGCATCACAATGCCGAGCTGCTTTTCAGGAATAAATGCCACGTAGCTGCCAAACCCGCCGGTAGAGCCTGTTTTATGGACCCAGGATGCGTTGACCGGGGGCGCCGGTGGATTCACTTCTCTCGCAGGCAGCGGTGCCAGTGCCATCTTATTGTCGCTACCTTCAACCACGGTTTTGGCATCGACCGGCCAGTTAAACATTTCCCAGCCTAACCCCTGATACATGGCCCCCACGCGCCAGTAGCGAGACTGCGCCAGGGTAAGGCCTTTCCTGAGTGAATTATCCTGAAGGGAGTCCGGCTTCATGTTGACCATCACCCAGCTTGCCATATCCTGCACGTTGGTTTTTACGCCATAGGCTTCAGCGTCCAGCATTCCTGGCGAAACGTGTACCGCTTTACCGTCGCGGTATCCCCAGGCGTAATGCGCCTCTTCCGCTTTCGGAACGTTAATCCACGTATGGTCCAGCTTGAGCGGCTTAAAGACCCGCGTCGTTATGGCCTGCTCATAGCTCATGCCGGAAGGTTTGACCGCCAGCGCGCCAAAAAGACCGATGCTGGCATTGGCGTAAAGACGCGTGGTGCCCGGCTTCCACTGCGGCTGCCAGTTTTGATAAAAGCGCAACAGAGAGGCGTTATCCGTGACCTCATCCGGTACCTGTAACGGCAAACCTCCTGCGGTATAGGTTGCCAGATCCAGCATGCGGATCCCCTGCCACTGCTTGCCTGTCAGCTCAGGCCAGTATTTTGTCACCGGATCGCCCAGCGATATTTCACCGCGAGCAATGGCATCGCCACCGAGTACGCCGGTGAAGGTTTTACTTATAGAACCCAGTTCGAACAAGGTTTGTGGAGTGACGGGTTTGTTCGCCGCAACATCGGCTTTACCGAAGGTGAAGTAGTGCGGCTGACCCTCATAAATCACCGCCACCGCCATACCCGGAATGGCCTGCGCTTTCATCAGCGGCGTAACGGTCCGTTCCACCACCTCAGCCAGCTGTTTTTCTGACATCGGGGTAGCCAATACCGAGCAGGAGGTGCTGAGCAGCAGGGCGCAGCAAAGGGATTTAGTCATCATCATTTATCTTCCGTAATAGCAGTTCAAGGGAGTGTCCGGGCCCGTCAGACCGCTGTAGTCTGTTGGATTTGACTATGGCTGACAAACGGTTAAATTTAGCATTAGCTGTTAATTTTTCTAACGGGCGAGACCATGACGCGCAGCTATCTCCCTCTTAATTCCCTGCGGGCGTTTGAAGCAGCCGCCAGGCATCTCAGTTTTACTCATGCCGCTATCGAGCTGAATGTCACCCATTCCGCGATTAGCCAGCACGTCAAGGCGCTGGAACAGCACCTTAATTGCCAGCTGTTTGTCCGCGTTTCGCGAGGGCTGATGTTGACCACCGAAGGTGAGAATTTGCTGCCTGTGCTGAATGACTCCTTCGATCGCATCGCCGGCATGCTGGATCGTTTTGCCAGCCAGCGCGCTCAGGAGAAGCTCAAAATAGGTGTGGTAGGGACTTTTGCCACGGGTGTTTTATTCTCGCTGCTCGCGGACTTTCGCCGCTGCTATCCGCATATTGATCTTCAGCTTTCCACACATAACAATCGCGTCGATCCGGCGGCTGAAGGGCTTGATTACACCATTCGCTACGGTGGCGGCGCGTGGCATGGAACCGATGCTGAATTCCTTTGCCCCGCGCCGCTGTCTGCGCTCTGTACACCCGACATTGCCTCAGTTCTCAAAAGCCCGGCAGATATCCTGAAGTTTACCCTGCTGCGCTCCTATCGGCGCGACGAGTGGGCTGCGTGGATGCAGGCAGCGGGCGAACACTCTCCCTCGCCGACGCACCGGGTGATGGTGTTTGATTCGTCCGTGACCATGCTGGAAGCCGCGCAGGCAGGCGTAGGGATTGCCATTGCGCCTGTCGACATGTTTACCCATTTACTCAGCAGCGAGCGCATCGTGCAGCCGTTTGCCACGCAGATTGACCTCGGCAGCTACTGGCTGACAAGACTACAGTCACGGACAGAAACGCCCGCAATGCGCGAATTTGCCCAGTGGCTGGTGGGGAAGATGCAGAAATAAAAGGCCCGCCGGATGGCGGGCCAGAAGCGTCAGATGGTGACCACGGCAATCAGCGTCACCACGGTCAGGATGGTCGCCAGACCGTAGAACACCCATTTCCCGCTCGGTACATGAATTTTCAGGTCATGCATCGCATGGTGAATACGGTGCAGGCCACACCACAGCGGCAGGACAATCATCAGGAAGATGAACACGCGGCCGATAAAGCTGCTCGCGAATGCCAGTACGCGTTCGTAGCTCAGCGCATCGCCCGGGAACAGCCCCAGCGGCAGCATAATGCCGACCAGCAGGATGATGACGGGAGCGATGATGGCACTCCACATGCCGCCTGCGCCAAACAGGCCCCAGAAGACCGGCTCGTCAGAACGTTTTGGATTTGGATTGATCACAGGTGTCTCCTTACCAGAACAGTGCGACAAACAGAATGACCACAGTGACCAGAATCGTCACTGCCCAGAGCCCTTTAATCACCGGCTCTGGCCCCATTTTCTCGTCTTTTACGATGATGTTCGCCGCTTTTGGCGCGAGCTCAAACCAGGTTTTGGTGTGAAGCAGCGCGGCCGCGAGCACGATCAGGTTCAGAACAACAACGATCGGGTTTTGCAGGAAACCGACAAAGCTGGCCCAGGCTTCCGGGCCATGTTTGAGGGCAAAAACGCCGTACATCAGTTCAAGGCTGAACCAGACCGCCGGTACCGCCGTGCCTTCACGCAGCATGTAGAAGCGATAAAACGGCAGGTTTTTCCACCAGGTGGACGGCACAGGCCGCACATAGGCTTTGCGTTTAGTCGTCATCATGCACTCCTTAGCGTGGTTTCAGGGTAGCGATAAGAAAGTCTTTCGAGCTTTCCACTTTACCCTGCTGAATTGCGGCGGCCGGGTCGACGTGCTTCGGACAAACTTCGGAGCAATAACCCACAAAGGTACAGCTCCAGACGCCGTTCTGGCTGTTAAGCTGCGCCATACGTTCTTTTTTACCGTGGTCGCGGCTGTCTTCGTTATAGCGGTGCGCCAGGGTAATGGCGGCCGGGCCGATGAACTCCTTGTTCAGGCCAAACTGTGGACAGGCGGCGTAGCACAGGCCGCAGTTGATACAGCCGGAGAACTGATGGTATTTCGCCATCTGCGCCGGCGTCTGGGTATTCGGCCCCTGATCCGGCGTGCGCGGATTACCGATGATGTACGGCTTAATGGCTTCCAGGCTTTCGATAAAGTGGGTCATATCGACCACCAGATCGCGTTCAATCGGGAAGTTGCCCAGCGCTTCGACCTTAATGCCTTTGGTGTACTCGCGCAGGAAGGTCTTACAGGCCAGCTTCGGCACCTTGTTGACCATCATGCCGCAGGAGCCGCAGATGGCCATGCGGCAGGACCAGCGATAGCTCAGGTCTGGCGCCAGGTTGTCTTTGATATAGCCGAGCGCATCCAGCAGGGAGGTTTGCTCGTCATAAGGGACTTCATAGAAAGCGCTGTGCGGTGCGGCATCCACTTCCGGATTGTAGCGCACCACTTCAACTTTCATTTTTTGCATCTCAGCCATTCGCCTTCTCCTTCTTCTCGGCGGCTTCTGCTTCTGCACCGTACACGCGTTTAGCCGGCGGCAGCGTGGTGATTTTCACGTCGCTGTAGTCCAGACGTGTGGTGCCATCTGCATCGCGCCAGGCGAGAGTGTGTTTCAGGAAATTGACGTCGTCACGTTCGGTACAGCCTTCGTCCAGACGCTGGTGGGCCCCACGCGACTCTTTACGCGCCAGCGCAGAGTGCGCCATACATTCCGCGACGTTCAGACCGTGGCCCAGTTCGATGGTGTAGAGCAGGTCGGTGTTGAATACGCTGGAGGTATCGGTGATGCGTACGCGCTTGAAGCGCTCCTGCAGTTCCGCCAGCTTGTCGACGGTTTTCTGCATCAGTTCTGGCGTACGGTAGATACCGCAGCCTTCTTCCATCGACAGGCCCATCTCGTCGCGGATCTTAGACCAGTTCTCGTTACCCTCCTGGTTCACCAGATCTTTCAGGCGTTTTTCAACGTCTGCGACCTGCGCATCCAGCGCGGCACCGTTGGCTTCGCCTGCGGTAGCTGCCCGCTCCATCGCGCGCTCGCCCGCCATGCGGCCAAAGACGACCAGCTCTGCCAGCGAGTTAGACCCGAGACGGTTGGCGCCGTGCAGACCCACGGAGGAACACTCGCCGACGGCGAACAGGCCTTTAATTCGGGTTTCGCACTGCTGGTCGGTTTCGATCCCGCCCATGGTGTAGTGCGCGGTTGGACGCACCGGAATCGGCTCTTTCACCGGGTCGACACCCACGTAGGCTTTTGCCAGCTCGCAGATGAACGGCAGACGTTCCAGCAGTTTCTTCTCGCCAAGGTGACGCAGATCGAGATAGACCACATCGCCGCGCGGCGTGGAGATGGTGTTGCCTTTGCGCCACTCGTGCCAGAAGGCCTGAGAGACTTTGTCGCGCGGGCCGAGTTCCATGTATTTGTTCTTCGGCTCGCCGAGCGGGGTTTCCGGGCCCATGCCGTAATCCTGCAGATAGCGATAGCCGTTTTTATTGACCAGAATACCGCCTTCACCGCGGCAGCCTTCCGTCATCAGAATGCCGGAGCCCGGCAGACCGGTTGGGTGATACTGGACGAACTCCATATCGCGCAGCGGTACGCCGTGGCCGAGCGCCATGCCCATGCCGTCACCGGTGACGATGCCGCCGTTGGTGTTGTAGCGATAAACGCGACCCGCACCGCCCGTCGCCATCACTACGGCGTTGGCGCGGATCTGGACGAGCGTGCCTTCCATCATGTTCATCGCCACCAGGCCACGCGCCTGCCCGTCATCAACCAGAATGTCGAGGACGAAATGTTCATCGAAGCGCTGAATTTGTGGGAACTGGAGGGAGGTCTGGAACAGGGTGTGCAGCATGTGGAAGCCGGTTTTATCGGCGGCGAACCAGGTGCGTTCAATCTTCATACCGCCAAAGCGGCGAACGTTGACGCTGCCGTCCGGACGGCGGCTCCACGGACATCCCCACTGTTCAAGCTGGGTCATTTCCGTGGGACAATGATGCACAAAGTAGTCAACGACATCCTGTTCGCAAAGCCAGTCGCCCCCTGCAACCGTGTCGTGGAAATGGTATTCAAAGCTGTCATGATCCTGCGCAACGGCGGCGGACCCTCCTTCTGCTGCCACTGTGTGACTACGCATTGGATAGACTTTTGAAATCAATGCGATTTTAGCGTTGGGATTAGCTTGTGCTGCAGCAATCGCAGCACGTAATCCAGCCCCGCCAGCGCCTATTACGGCAAGATCGGCTTGAAAAGTTTGCACGACATTCCTCCAGATTTTTGTTATTTCGCAACGCGACAAACTAAAGGTAGTTCACCCGTCCAAAAGGACGATTGCGAAAGCGTTTCCACTGCTCCTTTATGGGTAAAACAGTATAACCGTGTAGATGTCAGGGAAATTTGACGTGTTCGATTTTTTTGCTGTTCTGTACGGCGATTTATCATGAAGATTGATGAAATACGTCACGAAAAAATTCACCTAAATGAAATGCGCTTTTTTACTGCGCAAAATTTGTCTCTGTCCCTGCTAACGAGTAGACTTCGTGCCCTTGTCTGAAATCGGAGAACAACTCATGAGCGAAACGGCCACCTGGCAGCCGAGCGCATCCATCCCTAATCTGTTAAAACGCGCTGCAATTATGGCGGAGATCCGCCGTTTCTTTGCCGACCGCGGAGTCCTGGAGGTGGAAACGCCGTGCATGAGTCAGGCAACGGTAACGGATATTCATCTGGTGCCGTTTGAAACCCGTTTTGTTGGCCCCGGCCACTCTCAGGGCATGAATTTGTATCTGATGACCAGCCCGGAATACCACATGAAACGCCTGCTGGCGGCGGGATGTGGTCCGGTGTATCAGCTGTGCCGCAGCTTCCGTAATGAAGAGATGGGGCGTCACCACAACCCGGAATTCACCATGCTGGAGTGGTACCGCCCGCATTATGATATGTACCGCCTGATGAATGAGGTGGACGATCTGCTGCAGCAGGTCCTGGAATGCTCGGAAGCCGAAACGCTCTCCTATCAGCAGGCTTTCCAGCGCCATCTGGAAATCGATCCGCTATCGGCGGACAAAACCCAGCTGCGCGAAGTGGCGGCAAAACTGGATCTCAGCAACGTGGCGGATACCGAAGAGGATCGCGACACGCTGCTGCAGCTGCTGTTCACCTTCGGCGTAGAACCACAGATTGGCAAGGATCGTCCGACCTTTGTCTATCACTTCCCGGCAAGCCAGGCGTCGCTGGCGCAGATCAGTACCGAAGATCATCGTGTCGCAGAGCGTTTTGAGGTCTATTACAAAGGCATCGAGCTGGCAAACGGCTTCCACGAACTGACGGATGCCCGCGAGCAGCAGCAGCGCTTCGAGCAGGATAACCGCAAGCGCGCCGCGCGCGGTCTGCCGCAGCAGCCTATTGATGTGAATTTGCTTGAAGCATTAAAAGCAGGTCTGCCGGATTGCTCCGGCGTGGCGCTGGGTGTTGACCGTCTGGTGATGCTGGCCCTGGGCGCAGAGCAGCTTGGCGATGTGATTGCGTTTACCGTAGATCGCGCCTGACGGCAGTTTACCCTCTCCCGTGGGAGAGGGTTGCACCGCTTACCTTACAAACTTCCCGCCGGGCGCGTACGCGCCGCTGACGTCAGCGTTCTTCCCGTTTTACGCCCGTCCAGGCTTTCGAGACGCATCTGGAACGGTGGGAACGGCATATCAATACCGTGCTCGCGGAAGCCCGCCAGAATCAGCTGGTGGATCTCATGACGCAGCGGCATACGGTGTCCCATTTCGGCGGCGTAGATACGCAGCTCGAAAATCTGGATCCCCTGCTGTAAATCCACAAGGAATACTTCCGGCGCCGGGTTGTCGATTACCAGCGAGCAGCGCTCAGCGGCAGTGTAGAGGATCTGGGTGACCTCTTCGCTGTTGGCGTCCGACGGCGCCGGTACCGTCAGCACCACGCGGGTAACGGAGTCTGACAGCGACCAGTTGATGAACTGCTCGGTGATAAATGCCTTGTTTGGCACGATGATCTCTTTGCGATCCCAGTCGCTGATCGTCGTCGCACGGGTGTTGATCTTCGTGATGCTGCCGGTCAGATCGCGGATCGTTACGGTATCGCCAATACGGATCGGTTTTTCGAACAGAATGATCAGGCCAGAGATGAAGTTGGCGAAGATCTCCTGTAAACCAAAACCTAACCCTACACCAAGGGCCGCCACCAGCCACTGCAGCTTCGACCACTCAATACCGATCATCGAGAAGCCAACCAGCCCGCCAAACAGCATGATCAGATATTTGGTAATGGTCGTAATCGCATAGCCCGTCCCCGGCGTTAAATCCAGATGTTGCAGCAGCGCAAGCTCAAGCAGCGCCGGGAAGTTGCGCACCAGCTGCGTGGTGATGATCAGCACCAGAATGGCAATCAGCACCGCCCCTAAGGTAATCGGCTCCAGGCTTTCAACGCCCTGCACCGTAGACGTCACGTCCCAGAGAGAGATGTTCTCCAGGAAGCCAAATGCTGAGTGGATCTCTGACCACAGGAAGATGACCGAGAGGAGGGCAATTAGCATCAGTATGGAACGAACCAGGCGCAGGGACTGGGTACTGATGGCATCCAGATCCAGTTCGACCTCGTCCGCTTCCGTTGTGCCTTCCGTACTGTTGACGTGGTTTGGCTCTTCTTCTCCCCGCGCACGCTGGGCGAGAATCTCTGCCCGGCGATGCTTGGCACGGTCAAATGCCAGACGCCGCCGCTGGATCAACATCCAGCGGCGGATCACGTGGTACACCACCAGAAGCAGGAACCAGATTGCCACCGAGGTTTCCAGCCGCGCCAGCAGCGCCTTCGAGGTCGCCAGATAACCTACTGCGGCTGCCAGCATCGCAACCAACGGTGCGCTAAGCAGCAGGTTCCAGAGCAGCCGGTTGAACATGTTGTCGCCGCTGCCGGATTTATCCAGATAGAGCGGAATGCCCGCGCGTTTCAGGCTGAGCGTAACGATGGCCAGCGCCCCACAAATCAGCATAAAGCAGAGGCGCCCCAGCGAGCCTGAGAACTCCCGGTCGTTGAGATTATCAAACATGATCAGCGCCATAATCAGCGGCACAATCAGCCCGATGCTCATCAGGTAGTAACGCATGGCGCGCGCAACGCGATTACGCGGCCAGCCAAAGTGGGTGATGAACAGGCCATTGGGGCGCGCGAAGGTGGCGCAAATCATGACCACCCACAGCAGCGGCACCGTGGCGGTGACGCCATCGCCAATTGCGACCGCGAGCGGATAGGGCCAAGCTTCCCGCAGGCCATACCCCAGCGTCATCCACAGCACCGGCAGCGGGGAGGCGACAAGAATCGACCAGAATACGGTGCGCAACGTCAGCCAGAAGTGATCCTGGGTGACTTTCCCGACCCGGGAGCTGGAACGTTCCAGGAAGCGGGTGAAATGTCTGCGCGAGTAAATGCTGAAGCCCACCAGAATCAACGCCCCGAGCAGCGGGAAAATGGTCTCTTTGCTGGTAAACATCATCACGCTGGCCTGTCCCAGCTGGCTGACGGTGTCCAGCGAAATCAGGCGGCGCAGATCCTGAACAATCTCAATTGGCCACGAGAAGGTCATCGGACGCACGTCGGACGTCCAGAAGAGATAACGGTGCGTAGCCTCGTTCACCTCTTTCAGCGCATCTTCCAGCTGGCTGTTGGAGACTTTTAGCTTGGTTAGCTCAAGAATCAGCGTATCCCCGCCCTGGAGCAGAGAGTTCAGCAGTTCACGCTGGGTACGCAGCTGGGCTTCCAGAATGCGGTTTTGCTCGCTGGTCAGGGGCTGGCCGTCAGCCTGACGGATCTGGCGGATTTGCGGCTGTTTATTGAGAAGATCTTCAAAGTGCAGTCGCTGAACGCGCAGCTGGGCCATCTCGGTATCCAGCTGCTGCGGCTTCGGCATTTCCGGCAGGCGCGCGACCTGGGCGCGTAACGCTTCGCCCAGGAGGTTTGATGACCCGAGCCACTGGGACTGCTCGCGCAGGGTGTTGAGCGCCTGGCGAACCTGAAGGGTTTGATTGGTCGCCTGACGCTGCTGGGATGCAACCAGATCCATGCGCTGCGCCTGCTGATTCA
This sequence comes from Enterobacter sp. CGMCC 5087, assembly GCF_003144775.1. NCBI lineage: Bacteria > Pseudomonadati > Pseudomonadota > Gammaproteobacteria > Enterobacterales > Enterobacteriaceae > Enterobacter > Enterobacter sp. CGMCC 5087. Next base: position 25,221 of record NZ_QFXN01000195.1, read on the forward strand.
GCGCGGCAGAAAGCTCGCGGTTGACCCTGAATTGTTCGTTGATGCCGGCAGGCAGGTTTTCGCTGTTTTCCGCCAGTAGTTCGGTGCTTTCCAGCGCGCGCTCCGCTTCACGCTGGCGCTGGCTGTTAAGCTGATTTCGCAGGGCCTGGAGATACGCATCCAGCTGCTCGCTCTGCTTCTGAGCGAGTTCAGAGCGCATCCGCGACAGCTCCTGGCGGTTATTGGCGGAAAGCTGCGCCAGCTCCAGCTCATCGACAAGGGCCTTCAGGCGAGCCGATTCTGCCTGCAGGCCCAGATTTTGGGCCTGAGCCTGTGGCGTATTGCCACTTTGCGTACCCACGCGACGCTCAACTTCATTAAGCTGGCGGCGGGCGTCGGTTTGCTGTTGCGGAAGCTGGCTGAGGGAGTCGGCGATTTCACGCGCTCGCTCCTGCTCCTGCTGGGCAAGACGGCTCTTTTCCAGAAGCTGGCTGCTGACCTGCAGGATCTCCTGGTTCAGAGCGTCCGAGGTCATGCCTGCGGGCACGTCGCGCGGTTCGTCACGCAGATTATTGAGCTGCGCGCGCAGCGTCTGCGAGAGTTTGGGGAAATTGTCGATAACCTGCTGATACTGCTGAGCGCGCTCAAGAGAGCCTTTCCGCTCCTCAAGCGCGTTCAGGGCAGCCTGGAGCGACTCGACGGTCTCTGGCTGAGCGGGTTTGGCCGCTTTTGCCTGCTCCAGTTCCTGGGTTATCTGTTTGGCGTCGGGGGCTGTCGCTGCGTACGCCCCCATGCTGAGGCACCAGGCCATCAGTAGAACGATAATCGGGCGCACGTCAGCGATCCTTCTGTTGTTAGCCTTCGTCTTTTTTGTCTTCAACCAGCGGGCTGGCGTCGTGCTCGGCGTTGATCTCTTCCTGCGGCAGCGGAGCAGGTTCTGCATCCGGCGTCACGAAGGTTTCGGTAGAGACCGCCAGCGGCTGGCCCAGCTTGGTGACCGACAGGCTTTCGAGCTGTTCAGCCAGCTTCACTTTGCCCGGCGCAAACAGGTTGATTACGGTAGAGCCCAGCTTGAAGCGACCCATCTCCTGACCTTTCAGCAGGGCCACCGAGCCTTCCGCTTCACCGGCAGGCCAGGTCCAGCGTTTGATCACGCCTTCGCGCGGTGGGGTGATGGTGCCGGCCCAGACGGTTTCGATGCTGCCTACGATGGTCGCACCGACCAGAATCTGCGCCATAGGGCCAAATTCAGTATCGAACAGACAGATGACGCGCTCGTTACGGGCAAACAGGTTCGGCACGTTCTGCGCGGTCAGGTGGTTTACGGAGAACAGGTCGCCCGGGACGTAAATCATTTCACGCAGGATACCGTTACACGGCATATGCACGCGATGGTAGTCGCGCGGTGACAGATAGGTGGTGGCAAACGTACCGTTGCGGAACAGATCCGCCATCAGGTAGTTACCCGCCAGCAGCGCTTCCAGACTATAGTTATGGCCCTTCGCCTGCAGGATTTTGTCGTCTTCGATGTTACCCAACTGGCTGATCACGCCGTCTGCCGGCATCACCAGGACGTTAGGATCGGTGTTCAACGGGCGCACTTCGTCACGCAGCGGGCGTACGAAGAACTCGTTGAAGGTGCGGTAGCTGGCGGTATCCGGCTTCTGCGCCTCTTTCATGTCGACCTTGTAATATTTTACGAAAAGGTCGATGACCAGTTTGGTCAGCCAGCCCGCGCGTTTGCTTGCGCCCCAGCCCGCCAGGCGAGTGAGCCACAGTTTTGGCAGAATGTATTGAAGCGAAAGTTTAAATGCGTTTAACAAGGTAGCCTCCAGGCCATTGTTTTGTCGTTCCTGATCCGGCGTTAAGCCGCCGGAACCTGAAAAAAGGGGACGATTTTAGCGATGCTTAGCTTAGTTGTCAGTTATCAGAATCAGAAAAGTTTTTACGCGTTTTTACGTCTTCCATGCTCTCAAGAATACGGTGGTAATTCTCGAAGCGGGTTTCCGCGATCTCGCCTTTCTCAACCGCTTCACGGATAGCGCAGCCTGGGTCGTTATCGTGCTTACAGTCGCGGTATTTACAGGCGCCTAAATAATCATGGAATTCGACAAATCCGTTAAAGATTTGTTCCGGCTCAAGATGCCACAAACCGAACTCACGCACCCCCGGGGAGTCGATCACGTCGCCGCCATGTGGGAAGTGATACAGGCGTGACGCGGTGGTGGTGTGCTGGCCCAGGCCCGAGACATCAGACACATCGTTGGTGAGGATCTCTTGCTGGAGGCCAAGCAGGTTGTTCAGCAGGCTCGATTTACCCACGCCGGACTGGCCCGCAAAGATGCTGATGCGGTCGGTCAGTGCCTCTTCAAGCGGTTTCAGGCCATCTTTGGTGTAGCTGGAGACCATCAGGACGCGATAGCCAATTTTGCGATAGATATCCATCTGCTCATTGACGAAGGCCATCCCGTCGTCGTCCAGCAGGTCGATTTTGTTCAGCACGATGATCGGTTCAACCTGCAGCGTTTCGCAGGCGACGAGGTATCGGTCGATAATATTGAGCGACAGTTCGGGCAAAATCGCCGATACGATAACGATTTGGTTAATGTTGGCGGCAATCGGTTTGACCCCGTCGTAGAAATCGGGACGGGTTAACACGGACGTACGCTCATGGACCGCTTCAACAATACCTTTTACCGTAACGCCTTCCGCCGCCTCTTTACCCGGTCGCCAGACCACGCGATCGCCGGTAACCAGTGAACGGATGGTGCGACGGATATTACAACGGTGGATATCCCCGTCGGCGGATTCGACATCGGCATGCATACCGAAACGGCTGATGACTACGCCTTCTGTCGCTTCACCAAACAGGTTGTCGTCATAATCCGGCTTCTCCGAAGTGGTTTTAAGACGGCGCTGGTGGTTGGCGTTTACGCGGCGCTGCTGCCCTTTGGAGAGTTTATTTTTACTCAATCGCGCTGGCTCCTGGTCGCCCGTAAGGGGCAAAACCTCTATGATACACTCTAATTAATACTAGTTAACCTGCTACTGCCGGTTATGCGAGAAGGGTGGAAAATAACATGAGCGCGGATGAAAACAACCTGATTTGGATCGATCTCGAAATGACCGGGCTGGATCCCGAGCGCGATCGCATCATTGAAATTGCAACGCTGGTGACGGACGCTAACCTGAATATCCTGGCTGAAGGGCCAACGATTGCGGTGCACCAGTCCGACGACCAGCTGGCTTTGATGGATGAATGGAACGTGCGCACCCACACCGGCAGTGGCCTGGTGGAGCGCGTGAAGGCGAGCACGTTCGGCGATCGCGAGGCGGAGCTGGCGACGCTTGAGTTCCTGAAACAGTGGGTTCCGGCAGGCAAATCGCCTATCTGTGGGAATAGCATCGGCCAGGATCGCCGTTTCCTGTTTAAGTACATGCCGGAGCTGGAGTCATATTTCCACTACCGCTATCTGGATGTCAGCACCCTGAAAGAACTGGCGCGTCGCTGGAAGCCTGAAATCCTCGACGGCTTTAAAAAGCAGGGGACTCACCAGGCGATGGACGATATCCGTGAGTCCGTGGCGGAGCTTTCCTACTACCGCGAAAACTTTATTAAGCTGTGATTTTGCGATCCGGCGCCTTGCGTGGCCGGGTTTTTGTCGTTAAATTGTTCAGCTTGCCGATTAATTAAGCATTTGAACTTAATTTCGAAAAAATCGCTTTAAGGGGGGTTGCAGCTAAAAGGATTTCTCGTATAATGCGCCTCCCGTAACGACAGAGAATTACACGTTACGACAGCAACAAAAGCAGTGCAGATTTGCGGGAATAGCTCAGTTGGTAGAGCACGACCTTGCCAAGGTCGGGGTCGCGAGTTCGAGTCTCGTTTCCCGCTC
>NZ_QFXN01000196.1:0-57625 GCF_003144775.1 Enterobacter sp. CGMCC 5087
TTCTTCTTAATCTCTAAAATATCCACAGCGAAAAGAGTCGTTGGGGACGTTTTCTATCGTCTCTGAAATACTATTGTGAACAGAGTTATCCACAGAAACTACGCTTAACCGTAACAGGGTTAAAGCTTAGCAGGGTGAATAATATCTTTGTAACGTGCTGTATTTAGTAAATAAATTTTCATTTCAAAATGTTATTGAGATCACTTGACCTCTTCTCCAGCCCAGATGGCGCTTGAGTTTGTAATTTTATTCACAGGCTGTGAATAGTTCAGGCATCCCGCGGAAGCCCTTTTTCAATCACCCTCACCAGACGCTGTTTCTTCGGTAGCTGTACCTCGATCGCGCAGGTATTACGCTTATCTATTTGCTGCGCAATCGCCCATTCTATGTGCTCATCAAGAAGTGGGTGCTCACCTCTACGGCTTTCAAGCGCCCGAATATTGGCTTCATCCCACGGGGCATTACCCAGCGCGACGGCAACATTACGCAGCCAGCGCAGATGACCGATACGGCGAATGGCCGAACCTTCCGTCACTTTCAGGAACCATGCTTCGGTCCAGGCGAATAGCTCAACGAGCTGCGGCGCATGCAGCGCCTTACGCGGGCTGAAATCCTCTTCGTCCGTGAGCTGCGAATAGCGGTTCCACGGGCAGATCAGCTGGCAGTCGTCGCAGCCGTAGATGCGGTTGCCGATAAGCGGTCGAAATTCCTCTGGAATGGCCCCTTCCAGTTCGATAGTGAGGTAGGAGATGCAGCGGCGCGCATCAACGGTGTAAGGCTCTACGATGGCACCCGTCGGGCAGATGGTCATGCAGGCCACGCAGCGTCCGCAGCCTTCCTCTACCGGGCCGTCTACCGGCAGCGGTAAATCAATCAGCAGTTCACCCAGGAAGAAGAACGAACCGGCGTCGCGGCTGAGGATAAGTGAGTGCTTACCTGTCCAGCCAAGTCCGGCTTTTTCTGCGATCGGGCGCTCAAGAATAGGCGCAGAATCGACAAAGGGTCTAAAATTCAGCGAAACACAGTGCTGCTGAATAGTTTCCCCGAGTTTTTTTAAACGGTTACGCAAGAGCTTATGGTAATCACGTCCCAGGGCGTACCGGCTGACGTAACCCAGAGAGGGATTTTTTAGCGTGCGCGCAAAGGCCGCGTTGGCGGGCAGATAGTTCATGCGCACGCTGATGACGCGTAATGTGCCCGGCAAAAGCTCGTGAGGGCGGGCGCGCATCATGCCATGACGCGCCATCCACTCCATTTCGCCGTGGTATTGTTTGTCCAGCCAGGCCTGCAGTTTTGGCTCGCTGGCGGAGAGGTCGGTATCGGTAATGCCCACCTTCTGGAAGCCAAGCTCAGCACCCCACTGTTTTATTTTTTGCGCTAATTCATTGAGATCGAGGGGCTGTGACATGACGGACCATACGGTGAAGAAAAACCCCGCAAGTATACCACATTCCATCTGGCATGCGGATGACCTCCGGCGCGCCGAAAAAGAGGCCGCAGACAGCCTCGGGATTACCCTTTATGAACTGATGCTGCGCGCGGGTGAGGCGGCGTTTAACGTTGCCCGCAGCGCGTACCCGCAGGCCGACCACTGGCTGATTCTGTGCGGTCACGGCAATAACGGCGGCGACGGCTACGTTGTCGCCCGTTTGGCGGTTGTGGCAGGTATCCGCGTGACGTTGCTGGCCCTGGAGAGTGATAAACCGCTGCCGGAAGAGGCCAGCGCGGCGCGGGAGGCGTGGCTTAACGCAGGCGGTGTGATTCATGCGCCTGATATCGTCTGGCCGGAAGAGGTGGATCTGATTGTTGACGGTCTGCTGGGTACCGGGCTACGCAGTGCGCCTCGCGAGAACATTGCCGCGCTTATTGAACACGCTAACAGACATTCCGCGCCGGTCGTCGCCCTGGATATTCCCTCAGGCCTGATTGCACAAACCGGCGCGACGCCGGGAGCGGTCATTGAGGCTGCACTTACGGTGACCTTCATCGCCCTCAAGCCGGGGCTACTGACCGGTAAAGCGCGGGATGTGGTCGGCATGTTGCACCACCATGCGCTGGGGCTGGAGAGCTGGCTGGCCGGGCAGGAAACGCACCTCGCGCGTTTTGATGCATCCCAGCTTGCGGCGTGGCTCCCGCCGCGCCGGCCAACGTCCCATAAGGGCGATCACGGCAGGCTGGTGATTATTGGCGGCGATCATGGTACGGCAGGTGCGATTCGCATGACCGGCGAGGCGGCTCTGCGCAGCGGTGCCGGATTAGTGCGAGTACTCACTCGCATTGAGAATATAGCGCCGATCGTTACAGCCCGACCGGAGCTGATGGTCCATGAGCTTACGCCTCAGTCGCTTGAAGAAAGCCTGGAATGGGCGGACGTGGTAGTGATTGGCCCCGGGCTTGGGCAGCAGGCATGGGGCAAACAGGCCCTGCAAAAGGTCGAGAATTTTCGTAAACCGATGCTGTGGGATGCCGACGCGCTTAACCTTCTGGCAATAAACCCCGATAAGCGTCACAATCGCATTCTGACGCCACACCCCGGCGAAGCCGCGCGACTGCTTAACTGCAGCGTGGCAGAAATTGAAAGCGATCGCTTACTTTCTGCTCAGCGTCTGGTAAAACGTTACGGAGGTGTTGCTGTTTTGAAAGGGGCAGGAACCGTTGTCGCCAGTGACGAGACGCAGGGCATTATCGATGCCGGAAATGCGGGCATGGCAAGCGGCGGCATGGGCGATGTGCTTTCCGGCATCATTGGCGCATTGCTTGGACAGAAACTTCCCCTTTATGATGCAGCCTGCGCGGGCTGCGTGGCCCACGGTGTCGCGGCGGATAAACTGGCCGCGCGTTACGGTACACGCGGCATGCTGGCCACCGATCTTTTTTGCACGCTGCGGCGTGTTGTTAACCCGGATGTGATTGACGTAGAAAATGACTAATCGAGCGATTCCTTTACCTGATGAACAAGCCACTTTAGAACTCGGCAAGCGTGTGGCGCAGGCCTGTCAGGGGGCAACCGTCATTTATCTGTATGGTGATTTAGGTGCGGGTAAAACCACCTTCAGCCGGGGTTTTTTGCAGGCGTTAGGGCATAACGGGAATGTGAAAAGCCCAACCTACACGCTGGTAGAACCGTACACCCTTGAAAATCTCATGGTGTATCACTTCGATTTATACCGCCTTGCGGATCCTGAGGAGCTGGAATTTATGGGGATCCGTGATTATTTTGCCAACGACGCCATTTGCCTGGTGGAGTGGCCGCAACAAGGTGCGGGTGTGCTGCCTGACCCGGATGTCGAAATTCACTTAGATTACCAGGCACAAGGGCGTGAGGCACGCATCAGTGCTGTTTCCTCATCAGGCAGTTCCTTACTGGCGCGACTGGCCGGTTAAGCGTAGGGATGACGGGATGATAAATCGCGTTAAAGGTTGGTTGTTGGCTGCCACCGTGCTGCTGTGCGCGCAGGCCGGGGCGGCAAACCTTTCAGATATTCAGGTATCAAACGGCGAAAGCCAGGCCCGGATCACGTTCAGCTTTATGGGCGATCCTGAATATGCGTTTTCACAGCCAGACAGCCACAGCGTGGCGCTGGATATCAAACAAACTGGCGTGATCCAGGGCCTACCGCTGCGGTTCAGCGGTAACAATCTGGTGAAAAGTATCCGTTCGGGAACGCCGCAGGATAGCCAGTCGTTACGCCTGGTGGTCGATCTGACCGAAAAGGGCAAAACGAAGGCGGTGAAGCAGCAAAACGGGGCGAACTATACGGTGGTGTTTACCATCAATGCCGACGCGCCGCCACCGCCTCCACCGCCGCCGGTCGTAGCGAAGCGCGTGGAAGAACCGGTGTATACGCCGCGTCCTTCTGAACCTGCGCGTAATCCGTTTAAATCGCAGAACGACCGCATTACCGCGGCAACCAGCAGCGATACGGTGACGCGCCCTGCGGCCAGCGCGCGACGCGCGACGGTCAGCGGTGACAAAGTGATTATCGCCATTGATGCGGGTCACGGCGGGGAAGACCCCGGGGCGATTGGCCCTGGCGGCACGCGAGAGAAAAACGTCACTATCGCAATCGCGCGTAAACTGCGTTCGCTGCTCAATGACGACCCTATGTTTAAAGGCGTGTTGACCCGCGACGGGGACTACTTTATTTCGGTAATGGGACGCTCGGACGTGGCGCGTAAGCAAAACGCGAACTTCCTGGTCTCCATTCATGCGGACGCCGCACCGAATCGTAGCGCGACCGGCGCCTCGGTTTGGGTGCTGTCGAACCGTCGCGCTAACAGCGAAATGGCCAACTGGCTGGAAGAGCATGAGAAGCAGTCTGAACTGTTAGGCGGCGCGGGCGACGTGCTGGCGAACAGCCAGTCCGATCCGTACCTCAGCCAGGCGGTGCTGGATTTACAGTTCGGTCATTCTCAGCGCGTCGGGTATGATGTCGCCACTAACGTATTGAACCAGCTGCAAAGCGTTGGCGTGCTGCATAAACGCCGTCCAGAACATGCCAGCCTCGGCGTTCTGCGCTCGCCAGATATCCCGTCCATCCTTGTGGAGACGGGCTTTATCAGTAACAACGGTGAAGAGCGTCTGTTGGGAAGCGACAGTTACCAGCAGCAAATTGCCGAAGCGATTTATAACGGTTTACGCAAATATTTTGAGGCGCATCCTCTGCAGTCTGCGCCACAGAGCGGCTCTGCCCAGACGGCCAGCGCAGCGCTGCCGGGTGAGATGACCGCGACCAACTAAGGAGAATTCATGCCGATTCAGGTTCTACCGCCGCAGCTCGCGAACCAAATCGCCGCCGGTGAGGTGGTGGAACGCCCTGCGTCGGTCGTGAAGGAGCTGGTGGAAAACAGCCTCGATGCGGGCGCGACCCGCATCGATATTGATATCGAGCGCGGTGGCGCAAAGCTTATCCGCATTCGCGACAACGGCTGCGGCATTAAAAAAGAGGAGCTGGCGCTGGCGCTGGCCCGTCACGCCACCAGTAAAATAGCTTCTCTGGATGACCTGGAAGCGATTATTAGCCTCGGCTTTCGCGGTGAGGCGCTGGCGAGTATCAGCTCGGTTTCGCGTTTAACGCTGACCTCCCGTACCGCTGAACAGCAGGAAGCCTGGCAGGCTTACGCCGAAGGGCGCGATATGGATGTGACGGTCAAACCCGCGGCGCACCCTGTCGGCACGACGCTTGAAGTATTAGATCTCTTCTACAATACCCCCGCCCGACGCAAGTTTATGCGTACCGAGAAGACCGAGTTCGGCCATATCGACGAGATCATTCGCCGTATTGCGCTGGCCCGCTTCGATGTCGCCATCAACCTCAGCCATAACGGTAAGGTGATGCGCCAGTACCGCGCGGTGGCGGAAGGTGGACAGAAAGAGCGTCGCCTGGGCGCTATCTGCGGGACGCCGTTTCTGGAACAGGCTCTGGCCATTGAGTGGCAGCACGGCGACCTGGCTTTACGCGGCTGGGTTGCCGATCCAAATGCGAGCAGTGCTGCGTTCTCTGAAATTCAGTATTGCTACGTAAACGGCCGCATGATGCGCGACCGCCTCATCAATCACGCGATTCGCCAGGCCTGCGAAGACAAACTCGGGGCCGAGCAGCAGCCTGCTTTCGTCCTTTATCTGGAAATCGCTCCCCATCAGGTGGATGTGAACGTTCATCCTGCCAAACATGAGGTGCGGTTCCACCAGTCGCGTCTGGTTCATGACTTCATTTATCAAGGAGTGGCCACCGTGTTGCAGCAGCAGGCAGAGCCAACGCTGCCGCTTGAAAACGACACTCCTGCGCCGCGTCCGCTGCCTGAAAACCGTGTAGCGGCAGGGCGCAACCATTTTGCGGAGCCTGCCGTCGCGCGTGAACCGGAAGCTCCGCGTTTCTCCCAGGCCGGGAGCGCACCGCGTCCAACGGGTGCGAACTACCCGAATGCCCAGCCTGGCTATCAGAAGCAGCAGGGCGCGTTGTACCGCAAGCTGCTGGAAACGCCAGCCGCGGAGCGTAAAGAGCACATTCCGGCCGCTCAGCCTTCTCTGGACGGGCATAGCCAAAGTTTTGGCCGGGTGCTGACGATTATCGCGCCGGATATGGCACTGCTTGAACGTGACGGCAAATTGATGCTTCTGGCACTGCCGGTCGCCGAACGCTGGCTCAAGCAGGTGCAGCTCACGCCAGGCGAAAATGCAGCCTGCGCGCAGCCGTTGTTAATTCCGGTTCGCCTGAAGATATCCCCTGAAGAAACAAGGGTATTACAGCGCGCCGAGCCGCAGCTGGCGCAAATGGGTATTGAAACTGTGCTCGAACCACAACATGTGACAATTCGTGCAGTGCCTTTACCCTTACGCCAACAAAATTTACAAAACTTGATTCCTGAACTGATAGGCTACCTGGCGCAGCAAACATCGTTTGATGCCGCCAACACCGCGCAGTGGATCGCCCGCCATCTGGCAAGCGAACACGCGCCGTGGAGTATGGCGCAGGCCATTAGCGTGCTGGCGGAGGTGGAACGCCTCTGTCCGCATCTGGTGAAAACGCCGCCGGGTGGGTTATTACAACCTGTTGATTTACAAACGGCGATGAACGCCCTGAAACATGATTGACGCAAGTAAGGCGAGCCTGCCTAAGGCAATTTTTTTAATGGGCCCAACGGCCTCCGGCAAAACGGCGCTAGCCATTGAGTTGCGTAAAGTTTTGCCTGTAGAGTTGATTAGCGTCGACTCCGCCCTCATCTACCGAGGGATGGACATCGGCACGGCGAAGCCTGACGCAGAAGAGCTGCGTGCGGCACCGCACCGTTTGCTGGATATTCTCGACCCGGCTCAGGCGTACTCCGCAGCGGATTTCCGTCGGGATGCCTTAGCCGAGATGGCCGAGATAACGGCGGCGGGACGTATACCGCTGTTGGTTGGCGGAACCATGCTCTATTTCAAGGCGTTGCTGGAGGGGTTGTCACCTCTGCCATCCGCGGATCCGGAAATAAGAGCGAAAATTGAGCAGCAGGCGGCAGAGCAGGGTTGGGACGTTTTGCATCAGCAACTGGCGGAGATTGACCCGGTTGCAGCAGCACGGATCCATCCAAATGATCCGCAAAGGCTTTCCCGGGCACTGGAAGTTTTTTTCATTTCGGGTAAAACTTTAACGGAACTGACGCAAACGTCAGGAGACGCTCTGCCGTATCAGGTGCATCAGTTCGCCATCGCCCCGGCGAGCCGTGAACTGCTCCATCAGCGAATTGAGCAGCGTTTTCATCAGATGTTAGCTTCAGATTTTGAAGCAGAAGTGCGGGCGCTATTTGCCCGTGGAGATTTGCATACGGACATGCCTTCCATTCGTTGTGTGGGATACCGCCAGATGTGGTCGTATCTTGAAGGTGAGATTTCATACGATGAAATGGTTTATAGAGGTGTTTGCGCCACGAGACAGTTAGCGAAGCGCCAGATCACCTGGTTGCGCGGTTGGGAGGGTGTTCACTGGTTAGACAGTGAAAAACCGCAACAGGCGTTAAACGAAGTGATTGAGGTTGTTGGTGATATCGCTCACTGAATGTGTACAATTGAGACGTATCGTGCGCAATTTTTCAGAATCGCAAGGTTCTAAGTACAAAACAAGCATATAAGGAAAAGATAGAATGGCTAAGGGGCAATCTTTACAAGATCCGTTCCTGAACGCATTGCGTCGGGAACGTGTTCCAGTTTCTATTTATTTGGTGAATGGTATTAAGCTGCAAGGTCAGATTGAGTCTTTCGATCAGTTTGTGATTCTGTTGAAAAACACGGTCAGTCAGATGGTCTACAAGCACGCTATTTCTACTGTTGTTCCGTCCCGTCCGGTATCTCATCACAGCAATAACGCTGGCGGCGGCACTGGTAGTAACTACCATCATGGCAGCAACGCGCAGGGTTCTTCAACGCCGGCGCAGGACAGCGACGAAACCGAATAAGGTTTCGCACTGTTATCCACACGGGGAGCCAGGGATCCTGCGTTCCCCGCTGATCTTTTTAGAGAGGTTTACGCTTGTTTGACCGTTATGATGCCGGTGAGCAGGCGGTGCTGGTACACATCTATTTTTCGCAAGACAAAGATATGGAAGACCTCCAGGAGTTTGAATCTCTGGTCTCTTCCGCCGGTGTCGAAGCAATGCAGGTGATTACCGGTAGCCGTAAAGCGCCGCACCCAAAGTATTTTGTTGGTGAAGGTAAAGCAGTCGAAATTGCGGATGCCGTAAAAGCAACCGGCGCGTCAGTCGTGTTGTTTGATCATGCGCTGTCTCCAGCCCAGGAGCGCAACCTGGAAGCCCTTTGCGAATGCCGTGTTATCGATCGCACGGGTTTGATTTTAGATATTTTTGCTCAGCGTGCACGTACCCACGAAGGGAAACTGCAGGTTGAGCTGGCGCAGCTGCGCCATCTGGCAACGCGTCTGGTGCGTGGCTGGACACACCTTGAAAGACAAAAAGGCGGGATTGGTTTGCGCGGCCCGGGTGAAACCCAGCTCGAAACCGACCGTCGTTTGCTGCGTGGCCGAATTACCCAGATCCTTTCACGTCTGGAACGTGTAGAGAAACAGCGCGAACAGGGGCGTCGGGCGCGAACCAAAGCCGACATCCCGACGGTGTCGCTGGTGGGCTATACCAACGCCGGTAAATCCACCCTGTTTAACCAGATAACCGAGGCCCAGGTTTATGCCGCAGACCAGCTGTTTGCGACCCTGGACCCTACGCTGCGCCGTATTGAAGTTGCAGACGTTGGTGAAACGGTGCTGGCGGATACCGTAGGGTTTATCCGCCACCTGCCGCATGACCTGGTGGCGGCGTTTAAAGCCACCCTGCAGGAGACGCGACAGGCGACTCTGCTGCTGCACGTGATTGATGCGGCAGACGTGCGCGTGCAGGAGAACATCGACGCGGTGAACGTGGTGCTCGAAGAGATCGACGCCCACGAGATCCCAACGCTGTTGGTCATGAATAAGATCGATATGCTGGACGATTTCGAACCGCGTATCGACAGAGATGAAGAAAACAAACCGATTCGGGTCTGGCTTTCTGCCCAGACCGGTATTGGTGTGCCACTGCTTTTCCAGGCTTTGACAGAACGTCTTTCCGGTGAGGTAGCTCAGCACACGCTGCGACTGCCGCCACAGGAAGGCAGGCTGCGCAGCCGGTTTTATCAGCTTCAGGCGATAGAAAAAGAGTGGATGGAGGATGACGGCAGCGTGGGGATGCAGGTGCGTATGCCGATCGTTGACTGGCGTCGCCTCTGTAAACAAGAACCTGCGCTGGTCGACTATATCGTCTGATCAGAAAGGGGATGCCTGAATAATTCGCCCTTGCATAACAAATATGGAGCATATACATGGCGTGGAATCAGCCCGGTAATAACGGACAAGACCGCGACCCGTGGGGAAGCAGCAAACCTGGCGGCAACTCTGAGGGAAATGGCAACAAAGGTGGTCGCGAGCAGGGGCCGCCGGATCTGGATGATATCTTCCGCAAACTGAGCAAGAAGCTTGGTGGCCTTGGCGGAGGAAAAGGTTCTGGCTCGGGTGGCAATTCCACTCAGAGTTCGCGCCCGCCAATGGGTGGCCGCGTAGTGGGCATCGTGGCCGCTGCGGTAGTCATCATCTGGGCAGCCAGCGGGTTCTACACCATTAAAGAAGCAGAACGCGGCGTGGTTACCCGTTTCGGTAAGTTCAGCCATCTGGTTGAGCCGGGTCTGAACTGGAAGCCGACCTTCATTGATGACGTGACCGCGGTAAACGTGGAATCCGTCCGTGAACTGGCCGCCTCTGGCGTGATGCTGACTTCTGACGAAAACGTGGTGCGCGTTGAGATGAACGTGCAGTACCGCGTGACCGATCCTGAGCGTTATCTGTTTAGCGTGACCAGCGCCGATGACAGCCTGCGTCAGGCGACCGACAGCGCCCTGCGCGGTGTGATCGGTAAATACACCATGGACCGTATTCTGACCGAAGGTCGTACCGTTATTCGTAGCGATACCCAGCGCGAGCTGGAAGAGACCATTCGTCCGTACAACATGGGTATTACCCTGCTGGACGTCAACTTCCAGGCTGCGCGTCCGCCGGAAGAGGTGAAAGCCGCATTTGACGATGCGATTGCTGCCCGTGAAAACGAACAGCAGTACATCCGTGAAGCAGAAGCGTACACCAACGAAGTTCAGCCACGCGCTAACGGTCAGGCGCAGCGTATTCTGGAAGAAGCGCGCGCGTATAAAACGCAGACCATCCTGGAAGCTCAGGGTGAAGTGGCCCGCTTCGCGAAGATCCTGCCGGAATATAAAGCGGCACCGGAAATTACCCGTGAGCGTCTCTATATCGAGACCATGGAAAAAGTGCTGAGCCACACCCGCAAAGTGTTGGTTAACGACAGTAAAGGCGGAAACCTGATGGTTCTGCCGCTGGATCAGATGCTGAAAGGCAGTTCTGCGCCAGCAGCGAAAGGCGACACCAGCGGCGCGAACAACCTGCTGCGTCTGCCGCCAGCCTCAACAGGCAGCGCCAGCACGAACACAACGCCTTCTTCGAACGATGGTGACATTATGGACCAACGCCGTGCTAACGCGCAGCGTAACGACTACCAGCGTCAGGGGGAATAAGGATGCGTAAGTCAGTTATTGCGATCATCGTCATCGTACTGGTCGCGCTTTATACCTCGATTTTTGTGGTGAAAGAAGGCGAGCGTGGGATTAAGTTCCAGTTCAGCAGCGTCGTGCGTGATGGCGACAAACGCCCGGTGATTTACGAGCCGGGTCTGCACTTCAAGGTGCCGTTCATTCAGTCCGTGAAAACGCTGGATGCACGTATCCAGACCATGGATAACCAGGCCGACCGTTTCGTGACCAAAGAGAAGAAAGACCTGATCGTTGATTCCTATATCAAATGGCGCATCAGCGATTTCAGCCGTTACTTCCTGGCAACGGGCGGCGGCGACGTTTCTCAGGCAGAAGTGCTGCTTAAACGTAAGTTCTCTGACCGTCTGCGTTCCGAGATTGGTCGTCTGGATGTGAAAGACATCGTGACCGACTCCCGTGGTCGTCTGACCCTGGAAGTTCGCGATGCGCTGAACTCCGGTACAGCGGGCACTGAAGATGAAGTTTCAACGCCGGCAGCAGATGATGCGATTGCCAAAGCGGCTGAACGCGTTCAGGCGGAGACTAACGGTAAAGTGCCGGTGATCAACCCGAACAGTATGGCTGCGCTGGGTATCGAAGTGGTTGACGTGCGTATCAAGCAGATCAACCTGCCAGTTGAAGTGTCCGAGGCGATTTACAACCGTATGCGCGCCGAGCGTGAAGCGGTAGCCCGTCGTCACCGTTCACAGGGCCAGGAAGAGGCTGAGAAGCTGCGTGCAGCAGCGGACTATGAAGTCACCAAGACGCTGGCGGAATCTGAGCGTCAGGGCCGTATCCTGCGCGGTGAAGGCGATGCCGAAGCGGCGAAGCTGTTTGCTGATGCTTTCAGCCAGGATCCTGACTTCTACGCCTTTATCCGTAGCCTGCGCGCTTACGAGAATAGCTTCCAGAGCAACCAGGATGTGATGGTGCTCAGCCCGGACAGCGATTTCTTCCGTTATATGAAGACGCCGACTAACGCAACGCGATAAACTCAGGCTCGTTTGAGTATTCAAACCACCGCTCTCAACGGAGCGGTGGTTTTCTTTTATAAGGAATAAAAATGAATTCAACGATCTGGCTCGCACTTGCCCTGGTCCTGGTGCTGGAAGGTCTTGGACCGATGCTTTATCCGCGCGCCTGGCGCCGAATGATCGCCACGATGAGCCAACTGCCGGATAATATTTTGCGTCGTTTTGGCGGCGGTCTTGTGGTTGCGGGCATCGTGATCTACTACATGTTGAGGAAAACGATTGGCTGATCAAAAAGTAGGCGCAATCGGCGTATTTTGAGGTCAAAAAGTGCTGTATATCTGAAAAAGCGATGGTAGAATCCATTTTTAAGCAAACGGTGATTTTGAAAAAAATGGGTAACAACGTCGTCGTACTGGGCACCCAATGGGGTGACGAAGGTAAAGGGAAGATTGTTGATCTTCTGACTGAACGGGCTAAATATGTTGTACGCTACCAGGGCGGTCACAACGCAGGCCATACTCTCGTAATCAACGGTGAAAAAACCGTCCTCCATCTTATTCCATCAGGCATTCTTCGCGAAAACGTCACCAGCATCATCGGTAACGGCGTTGTGCTGTCTCCTGCTGCGCTGATGAAAGAGATGAAAGGTCTGGAAGACCGTGGTATCCCTGTTCGTGAGCGTCTGCTGCTCTCCGAAGCCTGCCCGCTGATTCTGGACTATCACGTGGCGCTGGACGTAGCGCGTGAGAAAGCGCGCGGCGCGAAAGCGATCGGCACCACCGGTCGTGGTATCGGCCCGGCTTACGAAGATAAAGTTGCACGTCGCGGTCTGCGCGTGGGCGACCTCTTCGACAAAGCAACCTTCGCTGAAAAACTGAAAGAAGTGATGGAATATCACAACTTCCAGCTGGTGAACTTCTACAAAGCTGACGCTGTTGACTACCAGAAAGTGCTGGATGACGTCATGGCGATCGCTGACATTCTGACCGGTATGGTTGTTGACGTCTCCGATCTGCTGGACCAGGCGCGTAAGCGTGGCGATTTCGTCATGTTCGAAGGTGCGCAGGGTACGCTGCTGGACATCGACCACGGTACCTATCCGTACGTTACGTCCTCTAACACCACTGCAGGTGGCGTGGCGACCGGCTCTGGCCTGGGGCCACGTTATGTGGATTACGTGCTGGGCATCATCAAAGCGTACTCCACTCGCGTGGGTGCGGGTCCATTCCCGACCGAGCTGTTTGATGAAACCGGCGAGTTCCTGTGCAAGCAGGGTAACGAGTTTGGCGCGACCACCGGTCGTCGTCGTCGTACCGGCTGGCTGGATGCGGTTGCCGTGCGTCGTGCAGTGCAGATCAACTCCCTGTCTGGCTTCTGCCTGACCAAGCTGGACGTACTGGACGGCCTGAAAGAAGTGAAAATCTGCGTAGGCTACCGTATGCCAGATGGCCGCGAAGTGACCACCACTCCGCTGGCTGCTGACGACTGGGAAGGCATTGAGCCAATCTACGAAACCATGCCGGGCTGGTCTGAGACCACTTTTGGTGTGAAAGAGCGTAGCGGCCTGCCGCAGGCGGCGCTGGATTACATCAAGCGTATTGAAGAACTGACCGAAGTGCCGATCGATATTATTTCTACCGGCCCGGATCGTACTGAAACGATGATTCTGCGCGACCCGTTCGACGCATAATCTTCGTGACTGCTGGCCTGCGGGGAGACCCGTAGGCCGGATAAGCGTAGCGCCATCCGGCGACCGCTCCTGGATCTCCGCTTTTTCGCCCCGTCTGTCAAATAAATTAGCCGCTCACTATCTGGCTGGTTTATCATCATTAATGAATATCTCTGCGGTTTGACCGCGTTTTCCCTTTTTCCTGAGGTTGATGTGCAGTTAACAAGTTTCACCGATTACGGCTTACGTGCGCTGATTTACATGGCGTCGTTACCCGATGGGAAGATGACCAGTATCTCTGAAGTCACAGAGGTCTACGGCGTATCCCGTAATCATATGGTCAAAATAATCAATCAACTTAGTCGTGCCGGATACGTTGCTGCCGTCCGCGGGAAGAATGGTGGGATCCGTCTCGGTAAACCGGCACAGAGTATTCGTGTTGGCGATGTGGTACGTGAACTGGAGCCGCTGTCCCTGGTGAACTGCAGCAGCGAGTTCTGCCACATCACGCCCGCTTGCCGCCTGAAAAAGGCGCTTTCAAAGGCCGTGCAAAGTTTTCTCATGGAACTGGATAACTACACGCTGGCCGATTTGGTTGAAGAGAATCAACCGCTTTATAAATTATTGCTGGTGGAATGAAGAAAATTTCCACCGGAGCTGACAACGGAGGAACCGACATGTCACATGATCCTTTCCAGGAACGCGAAGCCGAAAAATACGCGAATCCTATTCCCAGCCGCGAGTTCATCATTGAACACTTAACAAAACGCGAAAAACCCGCCAATCGTGAAGAACTTGCCGTTGAATTAAACATTGAAGGTGAAGAGCAAATTGAAGCCCTTCGCCGCCGCCTGCGCGCGATGGAGCGCGACGGGCAACTGGTCTTTACCCGCCGCCAGTGCTACGCGCTGCCAGAACGTCTCGATCTGCTGAAAGGGACCGTCATTGGTCACCGCGATGGCTTCGGCTTCCTGCGCGTGGAAGGCCGTAAAGACGATCTGTACCTCTCATCTGAGCAGATGAAGATGTGTATCCACGGCGACCAGATCCTGGCGCAGCCGCTGGGCGCTGACCGTAAAGGCCGCCGCGAAGCGCGCGTCGTGCGCGTTCTGGTGCCAAAAACCAGCCAGATCGTCGGCCGCTACTTTACCGACGCCGGCGTGGGCTTCGTGGTGCCGGACGACAGCCGTCTGAGCTTCGACATCCTCATCCCACCTGAAGAGGTGATGGGTGCCCGCATGGGCTTTGTGGTGGTGGTGGAACTCACCCAGCGCCCAACCCGTCGCACCAAAGCGGTAGGTAAAATCGTCGAAGTGCTGGGCGATAACATGGGCACCACGATGGCCGTTGATATGGCATTGCGCACCCATGAAATTCCGTACATCTGGCCGAAAGCGGTTGAAGATCAGATCGAAAGCCTGCGCGAAGAAGTGCCGGAAGAGTCCAAAGTGGGCCGCGTGGATCTGCGCTCCCTGCCGCTGGTCACTATCGACGGTGAAGACGCCCGCGACTTTGATGACGCCGTCTACTGCGAGAAAAAGCGCGGCGGTGGCTGGCGCCTGTGGGTTGCTATCGCTGACGTAAGCTATTACGTCCGTCCGCACACCCCGCTGGATAACGAAGCGCGCAGCCGCGGTACCTCGGTCTACTTCCCGTCTCAGGTTGTACCGATGCTGCCGGAAGTGCTGTCTAACGGCCTATGCTCCCTGAACCCGCAGGTTGACCGCCTCTGTATGGTTTGCGAGATGACCATCTCCACCAAAGGGCGCTTAACCGGCTACAAGTTCTACGAAGCGGTAATGAGCTCGCACGCGCGTCTGACCTATACCAAGGTCTGGCATATGCTGCAGGGCGACCAGGATCTGCGCGAACAATACGCGCCGCTGGTCAAACATATCGAAGAGCTGCATAACCTCTACAAAACGCTGGATCAGGCGCGCGAAGAGCGCGGCGGGATCTCGTTTGAGAGTGAAGAGGCGAAATTCATCTTCAACGCCGAACGCCGCATTGAGCGTATCGAGCAGACCCAGCGTAACGACGCGCACAAGCTGATCGAAGAGTGTATGATCCTGGCGAATATCTCGGCGGCACGTTTCGTCGAGAAAGCCAAAGAGCCAGCGCTGTTCCGTATTCACGATAAGCCGACCACGGAAGCCATTACGTCGTTCCGCTCCGTGCTGGCTGAACTGGGTCTGGAACTGCCCGGAGGCAACAAGCCAGAGCCGCGCGATTACGCCGAGCTGCTGGAATCCATTAGCGATCGTCCGGATGCAGAAATGCTGCAGACGATGCTGCTGCGCTCTATGAAGCAGGCGATTTACGATCCGGAAAACCGCGGCCACTTCGGCCTGGCGCTGCAGTCTTACGCCCACTTCACCTCGCCGATCCGTCGTTATCCTGACCTCTCTCTGCACCGTGCGATCAAGTATCTGCTGGCGCAGGAGCAGGGCCATAAAGGGAACACCACCGAAACCGGTGGTTACCACTATTCGATGGAAGAGATGCTGCAGCTGGGTCAGCACTGCTCCATGGCCGAACGTCGTGCCGATGAAGCAACACGCGACGTGGCGGACTGGCTGAAGTGTGACTTTATGCTCGATCAGGTCGGTAACGTCTTCAAAGGCGTGATTGCCAGCGTGACCGGCTTTGGTTTCTTCGTTCGTCTGGACGAGCTGTTCATCGACGGTCTGGTGCACGTCTCCAGCCTGGATAACGACTACTACCGCTTCGACCAGGTCGGCCAGCGCCTGATTGGCGAATCTGGCGGCCAGACGTATCGTCTGGGGGACCGTGTGGAAGTGAAGGTCGAAGCCGTGAATATGGACGACCGTAAGATCGACTTCAGCCTGATCTCCAGCGAGCGCGCGCCGCGTAACGTCGGTAAAACCGAGCGTGAAAGGGCGAAAAAAACCGGTAACGGTAAACCGGGCGGCGGTAAACGTCGTCAGGCGGGCAAGAAGGTAAACTTCGAGCCGGACAGCGCGTTCCGCGGCGAGAAGAAACAGAAGCCGAAGGCGGCGAAGAAACAAGCCCGCTCAGCGAAAAAACCTTCCGCGAAAACGCAGAAAATCGCTGCCGCCACCAAAGCGAAGCGCGCGGCCAAGAAAAAGCAGGCGGAGTAAATTCTCCCCTCAACCTGACCCTCTCCCCAGCGGGGGAGGGGAAATACTTATTACGAGAACCATCAATGAGTGAAATGATTTACGGCATCCACGCGGTGCAGGCCCTTCTCGAGCGCGCACCGGAGCGTTTTCAGGAAGTGTTTATTCTGAAAGGGCGTGAAGATAAGCGTCTGATGCCGCTGATCCACGCGCTGGAAGCGCAGGGCGTGGTGATTCAGCTGGCGAACCGCCAGTTCCTGGATGAGAAAAGCGAAGGTGCGGTGCACCAGGGGATCATTGCCCGCGTGAAGCCGGGTCGTCAGTATCAGGAAAACGATCTGCCGGATCTGATCGCTGAGCTCGAGAATCCGTTCTTCCTGATCCTCGACGGCGTTACCGATCCGCACAACCTCGGCGCGTGCCTGCGCAGCGCCGATGCGGCGGGCGTGCACGCGGTGATCGTGCCGAAAGATCGCTCCGCGCAGCTGAACGCGACGGCGAAGAAGGTGGCCTGCGGCGCGGCGGAAAACGTTCCGCTGATCCGCGTGACCAACCTCGCGCGCACCATGCGTCTGCTGCAGGAAGAGAATATCTGGATCGTCGGTACCGCCGGTGAAGCGGATCATACTCTGTACCAGAGCAAAATGACCGGCCGTCTGGCGCTGGTGATGGGTGCGGAAGGCGAAGGCATGCGTCGTCTCACCCGCGAGCACTGCGACGAGCTGATCAGCATACCGATGGCGGGCAGCGTGTCGTCCCTGAACGTTTCCGTTGCGACGGGCATCTGCCTGTTTGAAGCGGTGCGTCAGCGCGGAGAATAAACAGCAAGGCCGTCCACAGGACGGCCTTTTGTGTTTTCTCCCTCTCCCCGTGGGAGAGGGTACCAGACGTTGA
This sequence comes from Enterobacter sp. CGMCC 5087, assembly GCF_003144775.1. Taxonomy (NCBI): domain Bacteria; kingdom Pseudomonadati; phylum Pseudomonadota; class Gammaproteobacteria; order Enterobacterales; family Enterobacteriaceae; genus Enterobacter; species Enterobacter sp. CGMCC 5087. The sequence goes on from NZ_QFXN01000196.1 coordinate 17,260, forward strand.
CAACCTCACTCCTCTAACGACCGCAAATGGTCGTCCTTCCTCAGCGTCATCAGCGAGAAAATACTCACTACCGCCGTCGCCATCACGTAATACGCCGGAATATCCAGGTTGCCCGTCTGCTTAATCAGCCCGGTAATGATTAGCCCTGCGCATCCCGAGAAAATCGCGTTCGACAACGAGTAGGCCAGCCCCAGCCCCGTATAGCGCACGCGCGTCGGGAACATCTCAGACAGCATCGCCGGGCCCGGCCCCGCCAGCATGCCCACCAGACCGCCCGCAATCAACACCACACCAGCCTTCACCGCCAGCGTACTCGACTCCGCCTGCAGGATTTTCAGCAGCGGAAGGGCGAGGATCAGCAGCAGCGCGGTGGCGATAATCATCACCGTGCGGCGTCCGATCCGGTCGCTCAGGATCCCCGACGGAATAATGGTCAGCGCAAAACCAATATTCGAAATCACCGCTATCAACAGCGCCTGGTTAAACCCGGTGTGCAGCGCCGACTGCAGATAGGTCGGCATAATCACCAGGTAGGTGTACCCCGCCGCAGACCAGACCATTACGCGCCCAATCCCCATCACGATGGCCCGGAGCGTAGCGGCAGTATCCGCCTGAGCGACAGCCGGTTTATCCTGCTGCTGCACAAAGCTGGGCGTCTCTTCCATGCTGACGCGAAGCCACAGCGCCACAACGCCCATAGGCAGCGCCAGGAAGAACGGAATGCGCCAGCCCCAGTCGTGCAATGCCTCCGGCGTGAGAAGGGCGGAGAGCAGCGCCACGATGCCTGCGCCCGCCAGCAGCCCCAGCGCCACCGTAAAGGACTGCCACGCGCCATAGAGCCCACGCTTGCCGCGCGGGGCGAACTCCGTCATCAGCGAGACCGCACCGCCGTACTCGCCGCCCGCGAACAGCCCCTGCAGGATGCGCAGCAGCGTAATAATCAGCGGCGCGGCAATCCCGATGCTGGCGTAGACCGGCACGATGCCGATGGCGGCGGTAGCGAGCGTCATCAGTACCAGCACGATGATTAGCGTCGGCTTACGGCCAATCCGGTCGCCGATGCGGCCAAACACCACCGCACCCAGCGGGCGGAAGAAGAAGGCGATGGCAAACGAGGCGTAGGTGAGGATCAGGCTGGTCAGCCCCGCCTCTCCTTCAAGCTGGAAGAAGTTTTTCGCAATGACGGTCGCCAGAAAACCGTAGACCGCAAACTCATACCACTCGATAAAGTTACCAATGGAGCCTGCAATTAATGCTCGCTTGTGCGCGTCCGGTTGCATAACGATCCTCACTGAAAAGGGTAAGAATAAATTATTCAACAAAAACGAAGTCATGAAATAGTTTATTCTTATGTTCTGTGAGCTATTTCACGAATGATATCAGCGGGATCGTGAACGTGTGACTCCCCTCCCATGCAGCGCGTGCGCGGTCTGTCCATACTTATCGTCATTGCCACTGAAGGAGGGAGACAGCATGCACTGGCAGACCCACACCGTTTTCAATCAACCTGCACCGCTTTCCAACAGCAACCTTTTCCTCTCGGACTGCGCCCTGCGCGATGCGGTCGCGCGTGAAGGGGCCGAGTGGGATATTGAGCTGCTCGCCAGCATCGGCCAGCAGCTGGGTACGGCGGAATCACTGGAGCTGGGCAGGCTGGCAAACGTTAATCCGCCCGAGCTGTTACGCTATGACGCCACGGGCGAGCGGCTGGACGACGTGCGTTTTCATCCGGCCTGGCATCTGCTGATGCAGGGGCTTTGCGCCAACCGCGTGCATAACCTGGCGTGGGAAGAGGAGGCGCGTAAAGGGGCGTTTGTCGCTCGGGCCGCGCGCTTTGTGCTGCATGCGCAGGTGGAGGCGGGCACGCTGTGCCCTGTCACCATGACGTTTGCCGCCACGCCGCTGCTGCAGCAGGCGCTCCCCAAAATATTTCACGACTGGCTGACGCCGCTGCTCAGCGATCGCTACGATCCGCATCTGGCCCCCGGCGCGCAAAAGCGCGGCCTGCTGATCGGTATGGGGATGACGGAAAAGCAGGGCGGCTCGGACGTGCTCAGCAATACCACCAAAGCGGAAAAATGCAGCGACGGCAGCTACCGGCTGGTGGGGCATAAATGGTTTTTCTCCGTCCCGCAAAGCGATGCGCATCTGGTGCTGGCCCAGGCGAAGGGCGGGCTGTCCTGCTTTTTTGTGCCGCGCTTTTTGCCTGACGGACAGCGCAACGCCGTCCGGCTGGAGCGCCTCAAGGACAAGCTCGGGAACCGCTCCAACGCCAGCAGCGAGGTGGAGTTTCTTGATGCCTCCGGCTGGCTGCTGGGGGAAGAGGGCGAAGGGGTACGGCAGATCCTCAAAATGGGCGGTCTGACGCGATTTGACTGCGCGCTGGGCAGCCACGGACTGATGCGCCGTGCGCTGTCCGTGGCGCTGTACCATGCCCACCAGCGTCAGACCTTCGGCAAAAATCTTATCGATCAGCCGCTCATGCGCGAAGTGCTAAGCCGGATGGCGCTGGTGCTGGAGGGGCAAACGGCGCTGCTGTTCCGCCTGGCGCGGGCGTGGGATAAACGCGCGGATCCGCAGGAGGCGGCATGGGCGCGGCTGTTTACCCCGGCCGCGAAATTTAGCGTGTGCAAAGCGGGCATCCCGTTTGTCGCTGAGGCGATGGAGGTGCTGGGCGGGATCGGATATTGCGAAGAGAGCGAACTTCCCCGCCTGTACCGTGAGATGCCGGTGAACAGCATCTGGGAAGGGTCAGGAAATATCATGTGTCTGGACGTTCTGCGCGTGCTGGCGAAGCAGCCGGGTATTCACGACCTGCTTGCCGACGAGTTTGCGCAGGTGAAAGGGCAGGACAGACACTTCGATCGCAGCTGGCGACAGCTTCAGCAAAAACTGCGTAAACCGCAGGAGGCGCAGGGGCGGGAGATCGCGCAGCAGCTTTTCCTGCTGGGTGCCGGAAGCCAGATGCTGCGGCATGCGTCGCCCCCGGTGGCGCAGGCGTGGTGCCGCATGATGCTGGATACCCGTGGCGGCACGCTGATGAGCGAGCAGGTGCAAAGTGACCTGCTGCTGCGTGCGACGGGCAGAGTCGGTTAGCCTTTTAGCTGGAACAGACTCACCAGCTGGGCCAGATGTGATCCCTTCTCGCGCAGCGTTTGAGCCGTTTGTTCGCTGCGTGAGATACGATCGGCATTGATATGCGACGCTTCGCCAATGTGGGTCATGGCGAGATTAACCTGGCCAATTCCTGCGGACTGCTCGCGTGAGGCATGGTTAATCTCGGTGACCAGCTGGCTGATGTTATCGATATGAATGATGATGTCATCCATCGCCAGGCGGGTCTTTTCAGACAGCGCATGGCCCTCACTCACTTTTCTGAGCGTATCGCCAATCAGCTGTTCAATCTCCTTCACCGCGTTAGCGCTGCGTCCCGCCAGGGCGCGAACTTCCTGCGCGACTACCGCAAACCCTTTTCCGTGCTCACCCGCGCGGGCCGCTTCCACTGCCGCATTCAGCGCCAGAATATTGGTCTGGAAAGCGATGGATTCGATCACGCGCGTGATGTCTTCGATGCGTTTTGACGCTTCGCGAATATCGTCCATGGTCGATACCGCGTGGGTGACCGTCTCACCGCCCTGATGGACCGCGAGCGAGGTTTCACCGACCAGCTGCTGCGTTTGCTCCATGTTGGCGGCATTTTGCTGCACGGTGGCGGCCAGCTGCTCCATGCTGGCGGAGGTCTCTTCCACGCTGCTCGCCTGCTTGTTGATCTGCTCTGAAATCTCGCCGGTGTCGGCGGCCAGCGCGTTGGTGCCCAAATGGATCTCGCCAGCGGCCTCGCGGACCTGCAGCACAATTTTTTGCAGGCCGCCGCCGATGCCGTTGATAGCATCGATCAGCTGGCCGACTTCGTCCTGACGCGTCACGGGCAGGCTGGAACGGAGATCCCCTGCGGCATATTGTCTGGCAAGATGGATCACGTTGCGCAGCGGTCGGGTCAGCACGCGGCGAATAATGACCACGAACAGGCCAGCAAAAAGGATGGATAAGACCACGCCGGCCAGCAGGAAGCGATCGCGCATGGCGGTAACGCTTGAGAGCAGCACCGATTTATCCACTTCGCCCACGATAGTCCAGTTCCAGCCCGGCAGCGGGGTATAGGCCATTTTCAGCGTCCGACCGTCGTCGCTTGTACGCTCCAGCGTGCCGGGTTTGTCACTCTGAAGCTGTTGCTGCGTCGCTGCGTCCCACTTCGGCAGTTTTCCCTCTTCGCCGGCATGGAACAGGTATTGCCCGCGCGTTTTGCCGTTGCTGCGATCCAGCACGAAGAAGTGACCGCTCTCGCCCAGGCGGCGGTTTAGGATTTTCTCGCGCATGACGTTCCAGGAGTGGGTGATGTCCACCCCGACAAAGACGATCGCAATGACCTGCCCTTCGGCGTTTTTAACGGGCTGGTACTGGGTGATGTAGCGTTTGCCAAACAGCAGCGCCAGGCCGCGGTAGACTTCACCTTTGTTGACGGCGGCAAAGGCCGGGCTGGCGTTATCCAGAACGGTACCCATTGCCCGCTCGCCATTCTCTTTGCGCAGGGAAGTGGCTACGCGAACAAAGTCGTTACCGCTGCGTACAAACAGCGTCGAAATGGCTCCTGTACGGTTCAGGAACTCGTCCGAAAGGGTGTTATTTTCATGCAGCCCGGTGTCTCCGCCTTTCAGAAGCGGAACGCGAAGTCCGTTAATCGTCTGGGGTTGGGAATTATCAATGTTCAGGGGCTGCGGTAAAAAGGTGGTGAACAGACGGGTATAGCTCTCAACCTCTTCACTCAGGCTGGTATTAAACATCTGCACCATGTCGACCATGCCGGTGGACTGATTATGCAGATCTTCGACCGCAAGGGCTTCAAGCTGCTGGCTGGCTTTTTGGCTGAGCAGAAAAGTGAATAGCAGAAACAGTGTGGCGACACTGACGCCAGTTAGCAGCGAGAGTTTCGACCCCAGGCCCGCACGGCGGAAAAAGTTGATCATAAATTGCTCATCATTGAAAAGTTATGGTTCTTCAACGGCAGAGCGGGGATTACGTTTACTGTTTTAATGTAACAAAATGTTATTTAATTGTTCTTTATTGGTTTTATATAAGATAAAAAATTTGCAAAAACGAAAAGCCACTAAAAATAAGTGGCTTTTATCAGGAGGGAGTTTACACGTAGAGAATGGCCTGTACCCGCCAGTGGTCGATATGGTTATCTTCCTGCATCTGGATGATGCGATACCATGAAGCACCCTGCTCATCGGCCTTTAATGCCACGACACGTTCAACGTCTTGCGGGCTCCCCGAGATATTATTCACGGAGATCTGGCCAATTTCATTCAGGCCAGTCACACAATCAGCACTGGCGAATTCTGCTGACTGCGCGGTGGTGCTCAGCAGGCCTGCTGAGAGCAACAGTGAGGTCAAAGCAAGAGTTCGTTTCATCGTCAGCTCCATTTCACAAATATCCGGTATCCGCCGGGCAATCCTTCGCTAATAAACTCCCTTCCATTGATGCGGGCGTGGAGTTTATTGTGGACAGGAAAATGTCTATGGACGCAAAGCAGTGTAAATCTCGTTCAAAGGAAAACCATTATTTGCGGTACAAAATGGCCTGTGAGTACCACTGTCCCGTTATGATGGTTTCGTCGATCATAATGATGACGTAATAATCTGCTTTGACGGCGACGGCCTGTGCTTTTATTGCCGATTCTGCGTCATCCGGAGAGCCGCGAACCAGCGCGGAGATGGTGCCCATTCGTTGTAATCCTTCCGTCTGATTACGACGAATCTCCTGTGGATGATCGGCGACCGGTGGAGCGGGTTGCGGCGTTCCCTGCAGCGCGCTACAGCCACTCAGCAGAAACACCAGCAATAAAGCAGCAAACCTGCGCATAACCATATCTCGTTTCCTGATAGCCATAGTGTAGTTGTCTGTGAATTTAGTTTTGGGGGAATGTTCCCGAAGTGTTATCTGGGACGTATATTTCGAATGAAAATGACGCGAAAGCGTAACCCAGTTCTCAACATTATGAATCATAGATTCGCACAGGGTCGACAATGATTGAAATTGAAATACGCCACCTCGGCGACCATGAAGTTTTACACGCGATGCCAGAGGGTAAACGTGATAAACCGCTGCCTGTTGTGGTTTTTTATCATGGGTTTACCTCATCGAAGCTGGTTTACAGTTATTTTGCGGTAGCGCTGGCGCAGGCGGGTTTTCGCGTGGTGATGCCAGATGCACCCGACCACGGCGCACGCTTTACGGGTAATGAACAGGCGCGGCTGGGGCAGTTCTGGCACATTCTGCACGGGAGTCTGACCGAGTTTTCCGGGCTGCGCGATGCGCTTTATGAGGCAGGGCTGGTGGCCGACAATCGTCTGGCGGTAGCCGGGGCATCGATGGGCGGTATGACGGCGCTGGGGATTATGACGCATCATCCTGAAGTGAAGTCTGTCGCCTGTCTGATGGGCTCGGGCTACTTTACTTCGCTGGCGAAGACCCTTTTTCCCCCTCAGGATTTAACGGAAATGACCGCGACGCTGGCAGAGTGGGAAGTGACCCGGGCATTGCCGCGCGTGGCCGATCGCCCGCTGCTGCTGTGGCACGGTGACGCGGATGATGTGGTCCCGCCTGAGGGAACCTTCCGTCTGCAGCAGGCGTTAATGAATGAAGGGCTGGACGGTAATCTGACCTGCCTGTGGGAACCGGGCGTCCGCCACCGCATCACGCCAACGGCGCTCGACGCCACGGTGGCGTTTTTCCGCCAGCACCTGTAAACGCGCAGGACTTTGATGTCCATATCTTCCCGCTTATGGAGGATCTCTGAGGGGCTATTTTACCGGTAGTATTTCGGAGCCATTCACAAAAAAAAGCCCCCGGGCAGGGGGCAACGTCATCTATGGCTATGTTCTCGTTGTTGGCTTTCCTGGTGCTAGCGTTAAAGCGTTATCGGTAAATATCTGCACTGGCGTGCATGTTGCCGTTGCTGCCGGGCTCACGGGTTAACATCACGTGGTAATAGGTTGCGCCCTGCGCATCGGTTTCTGCGTTTAATGCCTGATCTGCTTCACTTTCCGTGGCGAAATTATGATTGATGTAAATTACGCCCAAGCTTTGCACATCATCCATGTTTCTGGCCTGTCGGCTGTCTATCTTAATGGCTGCCATCGCGTTTGCACTGAGCAAAAGCGCCGCCATTATGGCTAATGCGATTTTTTTCATGATATGCGCTCCACGACTACGTGCTGCGAGAGGGGGGATGCTCCTTCTTTAATTCAGGCGATCTCTGATTAAAGTGTAATCACTCATCCGGCGGGGATGCGTGACCATTTCTGATGCAGTTGTTCAAAAAAACAACGCTTCCGGGTGTGACCAATTTTAAATCACCCACTTAGACCCGCTTCGCGCTTTGTGCGAATTATTTGTGCAATCAGCTTGAGTTTCCAGGGGCGCGCAAGTATTATGACGCGTCAATTTTTCAGCCGACCTTTAACACGTTCCTTGCCTCCCCGGGCCTCGGCTGACCCAGACAGGAGGCTGAATAATCCGTAAGGAGCAATTCGATGCGTCATTACGAAATCGTTTTTATGGTCCATCCTGACCAGAGCGAACAGGTTCCGGGTATGATCGAGCGTTACTCTGCTGCCATCACTGGTGCAGAAGGTACGATCCACCGTCTGGAAGACTGGGGCCGCCGTCAGCTGGCTTACCCGATCAACAAACTGCACAAAGCACACTACGTTCTGATGAACGTTGAAGCGCCGCAGGAAGTGATCGATGAGCTGGAAACTACCTTCCGCTTCAACGATGCCGTTATCCGCAGCATGGTTATGCGTACCAAAAACGCAGTTACCGAAGCATCTCCGATGGTTAAAGCGAAAGACGAGCGCCGTGAGCGTCGCGATGATTTCGCAAACGAAACCGCAGATGATTCTGATGCTGGGGATTCTGAAGAGTAATTTCTGATGACCAACCGTCTGGCGTTGTCCGGCATCGTATGCAGGGCTCCCCTTCGAAAGGTCAGTCCATCAGGAATTCCGCATTGCCAGTTCGTGCTTGAGCATCGTTCTGTGCAAGAGGAAGCCGGGTTTCACCGGCAGGCGTGGTGCCAAATGCCCGTTATTATTAGCGGACACGAAAACCAGGCCATTACTCACAGTTTAACGGTCGGTAGCGCAGTAATCGTTCAGGGGTTCATCTCTTGCCACAAGGCAAAGAACGGCCTGAGCAAAATGGTTCTGCATGCCGAGCAGATTGATTTGATAGATTCTGGAGACTAGCCATATGGCACGTTATTTCCGTCGTCGCAAGTTCTGCCGTTTCACCGCGGAAGGCGTTCAAGAGATCGACTATAAAGATATCGCAACGCTGAAAAACTACATCACCGAAAGCGGTAAGATTGTCCCAAGCCGTATCACCGGTACTCGTGCAAAATACCAGCGTCAGCTGGCTCGCGCTATCAAACGCGCTCGCTACCTGTCCCTGCTGCCGTACACTGATCGTCATCAGTAATCGGGCACGGTCCATTAATACGACTTTAAGAGGATAAGGTAATGCAAGTTATTCTGCTTGATAAAGTAGCAAACCTGGGCAGCCTGGGTGATCAGGTTAACGTTAAAGCGGGTTACGCACGTAACTTCCTGGTTCCACAGGGTAAAGCTGTTCCAGCTACCAAGAAAAACGTAGAGTTTTTCGAAGCACGTCGCGCTGAACTGGAAGCCAAACTGGCTGACGTTCTGGCGGCTGCTAACGCTCGCGCTGAAGCAATCAACGCACTGGGCACCGTTACCATCGCGTCTAAATCAGGCGACGAAGGTAAACTGTTCGGTTCCATCGGTACCCGCGATATCGCTGATGCAGTTTCTGCAGCAGGCGTTAAAGTGGCTAAGAGCGAAGTTCGTCTGCCGAACGGCGTTCTGCGTACCACTGGTGAGCACGAAGTTGACTTCCAGGTTCACAGCGAAGTGTTCGCTAAACTGGTTGTTAACGTTGTAGCTGAGTAATTTTTTACTCTGCTCACGTTGAAACGCCGGCCTTGTGCCGGCGTTTTGCTTTTTACAGATCCGGGTCTTAACGCGCCCTGATGAAACTGCCGTCTGGCTGGCGGGTAAACAGTACCTGTTGCCCATTTCCCGTATCAATCGTTAACCCTGTCACCACCCCGCTGGCATTCTGGCGAATCTGTACCATCTGTCCATTCTGCAGGTTACTGAGCGGTTTACCCGCACCTTCCACCTTCGCCATGGCATACACGTCGGTTGGCGGCAGGTTGTGGTCGCGGAACAGCTGTGCCAGCGTTTTGCCCGGCTCTACGCGATAGGAACGCCACTGTTGCTCAATGCCGGTAGGCTGTTGCGTCTGAGGCTGAGACGGGGCGGCGGCTTGATCCTGCGGCTGTTCATCCTGAATGGGCTCTGGCTCAACCGGCGCGACCTGACCCGGATCGTTAGACGGGGTCACAAGCTGCGTTTGCATCGGCTGTGCGTCAGGCTGCGGCCGCGTCTGCGACTGAATGTCCAGTTGAGCATTGCGGGTCACGGGTGCGGTATCGACATCATCGCCCCCGGAAGGAAGCAGGAAGCCCACGATCATCATCAGCGCGCCGATGATGATCCCTCTGCGATGCAGAGGAGGCAGCGGGTCCATGATGCGAAAATTGTCCGGCGCCTGCCAGATTTTCGCCAGGGTAGGTTTCAGTTCAAATCGCCCGGGCATGGCACTCCTCCTGCTCCGCGTATTTTTTATCCTGTGCCCCGAAGTATAGTTTGCTAACTGCCTGAACGGCGTAGTAAACCCGACATCCGTGACATCAGTTCGGGATTAATCCTGGTTATCTCTATTGTTTCTGTTTCGTCGCGGTTTGTCACCTTAACTTCAGACAAAGTTTTACCCATAAGGGCATGGCTGATATGCTGCCCGCTACTTTAAATGTGATGGAAGGAAAACCCATGACCACCCCGACTTTTGACACTATCGAAGCGCAGGCAAGTTACGGTATCGGCTTGCAGGTAGGACAGCAGCTGAGCGAATCCGGCCTGGAAGGTCTGTTACCAGAAGCGCTGGTGGCGGGTATCGCTGACGCGCTGGAAGGCAAACAGCCTGCCGTTCCGGTAGACGTTGTGCACCGTGCGCTGCGTGAAATCCACGAACGTGCTGACGCCGTGCGTCGCGCGCGCTTCGAAGAGATGGCGGCCGAAGGTGTGAAATATCTGGAAGAGAACCGTGAGCGTGAAGGCGTGAACAGCACCGAATCCGGTCTGCAGTTCCGCGTGATCAATCAGGGTGACGGCGCAATCCCGGCGCGTACCGACCACGTTCGCGTGCATTACACCGGTAAACTGATCGACGGTACCGTGTTCGACAGCTCCGTGGCGCGCGGCGAACCGGCTGAGTTCCCGGTTAACGGCGTGATCGCTGGCTGGATTGAAGCGCTGACCCTGATGCCAGTGGGTTCCAAATGGGAACTGACTATCCCGCATAACCTGGCCTACGGCGAGCGCGGCGCTGGTGCGTCCATCCCGCCATTCAGCACCCTGGTCTTTGAAGTCGAGCTGCTGGAAATTCTGTAATCGAATTTTCTTATTTCCTCTCCCCGTTTGGGGAGAGGAAAATAGTGCATAAACCTATAGTTACGGTGTTATCAACATTTTATCTTGCAAAAGAAACTGTTGCGTGTATTTTTGTGAGCTGTTTCGCGCTGTATGAGTGATATGACACTCACTTTCAACATATTATTAACATAATATCTAAATCATAGTATTCATCCCGCCGATTCTTACCTAATATCGATAAACCCTTACAGAGGGACCGTCATTTTTTTGACGTTTTTAAAGGCCAGAAGAGCCTTAACAACACAGACAGGCATAAACAGGAAAATTACATGGTAGATCAGGTCAAAGTCGCCGCTACAGAAGAGGCGACGTCTGAACAGTCGCTACGGCGCAATCTCACAAACCGTCATATTCAGCTCATTGCGATTGGGGGTGCCATCGGTACCGGGTTGTTTATGGGGTCAGGCAAAACGATCAGCCTCGCCGGGCCGTCGATCATCTTCGTTTATATGATCATCGGCTTTATGCTCTTCTTCGTGATGCGTGCAATGGGTGAACTGCTACTCTCGAACCTCGAATACAAATCCTTTAGCGACTTCGCTTCTGACCTGCTCGGGCCGTGGGCGGGCTATTTCACCGGCTGGACCTACTGGTTCTGCTGGGTCGTCACCGGTATGGCTGACGTCGTGGCGATTACCGCCTACGCGCAGTTCTGGTTCCCGGGGCTGTCGGACTGGGTCGCCTCGCTGGCGGTCATTGTTCTGCTGCTGAGCCTGAACCTCGCCACCGTTAAAATGTTCGGTGAGATGGAGTTCTGGTTCGCGATGATCAAAATCGTGGCGATTGTCGGGCTTATCGTTGTGGGTCTGGTGATGGTGCTCACCCACTTCCAGTCGCCAACGGGCGTTCAGGCGTCGTTTACCCATCTGTGGAATGACGGCGGCTGGTTCCCGAAAGGCATTAGCGGCTTCTTTGCCGGCTTCCAGATCGCGGTATTTGCGTTCGTGGGCATTGAGCTGGTGGGCACGACGGCAGCGGAGACCAAAGATCCCGAGAAGTCTCTCCCGCGCGCGATTAACTCTATTCCGCTGCGTATCATCATGTTCTACGTCTTCGCGCTGATCGTCATTATGTCCGTGACGCCGTGGAGCTCCGTGGTGCCAACCAAGAGCCCGTTCGTTGAGCTGTTCGTGCTGGTAGGCCTGCCTGCTGCCGCGAGCCTGATTAACTTCGTGGTGCTGACCTCTGCGGCGTCTTCCGCGAACAGCGGCGTGTTCTCCACCAGCCGTATGCTGTTTGGCCTGGCGCAGGAAGGCGTGGCGCCGAGCGCGTTCGCCAAGCTGTCGAAGCGCGCGGTACCGGCAAAAGGGTTGACCTTCTCCTGCATGTGCCTGCTGGGCGGCGTGGTGATGCTCTACGTGAACCCAAGCGTGATTGGCGCGTTCACCATGATTACCACGGTCTCTGCGATCCTGTTTATGTTCGTCTGGACCATCATCCTCTGTTCATACCTGGTGTACCGCAAGAAGCGCCCGCACCTGCATGAAAAATCGATCTACAAGATGCCGCTGGGCAAGCTGATGTGCTGGGTGTGCATGGCGTTCTTCGTCTTCGTGCTGGTTCTGCTGACGCTGGAAGATGATACCCGTCAGGCACTCATCGTCACGCCGCTGTGGTTTATCGCGCTGGGGCTGGGCTGGGTGTTTATCGGTAAGAAACGTATGGCAGGCGTAAGGTAAAAGCAAAACGGCAACTTCGGTTGCCGTTTTTAGTTTTTACACCCTCTCCCCGTGGGAGCGGGCCGGGGTGAGGGCATCAGGCCGCAGCGGCCTTTTTTATTCCCCAGCTAATGCCCGCGGGAACAGAACGTTGTTCTCGAGACTGATGTGTTCCATCAGGTCGTCAATCATCTCGTTAATGCCGTTGTACATCGCTTTCCACGTTGTGCACGCTTCTGGCGGCGGCGTGACGTTGTGGGTGGTGTGTTTGATCACTTCCAGCAGTTCGCCCGCATCATCATGCTCGCTTTCCATCACGCTGATAGGCCCCATCGCCTGGCTTCCCATTCCCTGTTTAATCATCGGGAAGAGGATCTGCTCTTCTTTCATCATGTGGCTGGAAAGCTCTTCGTGCAGCAGGGTCAGGTATTTCGCGAGACCGCGCGGTACGGACGGTTTGTCGGCATGGACGCGCTCAACTTTGGTCGCCTGCAGGATCAGTTCCGGCAGCTGTTCACGGTGACGGTCATGGTATCGCACGATGATATGGTCGATGATTTCAGCGAGCGGGGCGGCTCGCCAGTCTTTGTCGACGGGCTGCTCGGCCAGCTGCGCCAGCTCTGCTTCAATCACCTCAACGTCCAGCTCCTTGCGTGAGGCCGCACGCGCCAGGGTTTGCTTACCGCCGCAGCAGTAATCCATATCGTATTTACGAAACAGCGCAGAAGCGCGAGGAATGGAGAGCGCCAGCTCGCCAAGGGGTTGGTCGCGAAAGGCCATAGCAGTTACCTCGTCATCAATAATATAAGATGTATATTAAATGCATCTTTAAGCCAGCGCTATAACCCTTTAGAGGGAAGGGGGGAAGTGAGATGCAGATCACAAAAAATACCCCGTTTAACTCTCTGAATGGGCTCAGGAAAGTGGTTTAGAAACTTTTTAAAGGTGTAGAAACAGTAAACAACCCGCTGCGCCTGCCGATATATCCACGTCAGACAAACCTGCATATAACAAAGGCAACGCATGTTTAAACGTATAAAAGTCATTACCCTTCTGATTTCGGTGCTGCTTGTGCTCGGCATCATGCAAGTGATTTCCGCGGGTATCTTTATCAACGCGCTGAATAACGATAAAGACAACTTCACCGTGTCGCAGCTCTCCAGCAAGAACGTGGCCGAGTTTACCGATGCGTGGATCAGCCTGAACCAGGCGCGCGTGACGCTGAACCGCGGAATGCTGCGTCTGCAAAGCAGCATGGCCTCTCAGATTAACGGTGGGCAGCTCAATGAGCTGGTCAACACGGCGAAAAATCTGCTCGCCGATGCGCAGGTCCATTTCGATAAATACTATGCCCTGCCAAATACGCCGGGCCTGGACGAGAACCTGGCCAAGCGTCTGGAGGAGCAGTACCGCATTTACTCCTCAACGCTGACGCAAATGAACGTCCTGCTGAGCCAGGGCAATCTGGAAGACATGTTCAAGCAGAACGCGGAGCAAAAGCAGACCGCAATGCAGGCTGTTTACCGTGAATGGCGCGAAGCGCAGGCAACGCTTACCGATAAAGGCATCCAGGACAATGAAAGCGACTACAAGCGCATCCTGTGGATCCTCTCTGCGGTTATGCTGCTGGTGATTGTGGTGATTATCTCCAGCTGGGTAGCCATGCGCCGCGTGCTGCTGCTGCCTCTGGAAGAGGTGATTAACCATATTCGCGCCATTGCGGCGGGGGATTTAACCCAGCCGATTCAGGCTGAAGGTAAGAACGAAATGGCTATCCTGGCGCGCAACGTTCAGGAGATGCAGACCTCGCTGGCGAACACCGTGGGCGTGGTGCGTGAAGGCGCGGATACGATTTACACCGGTGCCGGTGAAATTTCTGCCGGCAGCAACGACCTCTCTTCCCGTACCGAGCAGCAGGCCGCGTCTCTGGAAGAGACGGCAGCCAGCATGGAACAGCTGACGGCAACCGTGAAGCAGAACGCCGATAACGCGCGTCAGGCTTCCCGTCTGGCGCTGGACGCCTCCTCAACGGCGAAGAAGGGCGGTAACGTGGTGGAAGGCGTGGTGCGTACAATGGACGAAATCGCCACCAGCTCCAGTAAAATCGCGCAAATTACTAACGTGATCGACGGAATTGCCTTCCAGACTAACATCCTGGCGCTAAACGCGGCGGTGGAAGCGGCGCGCGCGGGCGAGCAGGGCCGTGGTTTTGCGGTTGTGGCTGGGGAAGTACGCACTCTCGCCCAGCGCAGCGCCCAGGCGGCGAAAGAGATCAAAGCGCTGATCGATGATTCCGGCGAGCGCGTGAACGCGGGCTCCCAGCTGGTTAACGAAGCCGGGGAGACGATGGCGGAGATCGTCAATGCGGTCACCCGCGTCACCGACATTATGGGCGAAATTGCCTCGGCCTCTGACGAGCAGAGCCGCGGTATCGATCAGGTGGGTCAGGCGGTAGCCGAGATGGACCGCGTGACCCAGCAGAACGCCTCGCTGGTAGAGGAGTCTGCGGCCGCGGCGGCGGCGCTGGAAGATCAGGCTGCACGCCTGAACGAAGCGGTGGCGGTGTTCAAAATCACCCGCAACCAGGCGGTCAAAGCGGCGCCGGTGAAAACCTATGTGCCCAAAGTGCAGCCCGTAGCGGCGGCGTCTGAAGGGAACTGGGAAACGTTTTAAGGACTTGCCCGGTGGCGGTTACGCCTTACCGGGCCTACGATTTTGTCGGCCCTGCAAGCGCAGCGCCGCTGGGCAATGCTTACACCTCCGACGCCGGAACGACCCTCGGTTTTTCCGGCTTCGCTCTTACCGCCATCACCACTCCCACCACCAGCAGCGCGATCCCGCAGGCCGTAAATAGCGGCGGCACGCTCTGACGCATCAGGAAGGTATAAAGCAGTCCGGCCAGGGTTTCGAAGACAATCAGCGGCCCTAAAATCACCGTTGGCAGCTTCTGGCTGGCAATGTTCCAGCACAGCGCGCCCACCCATGAGCACAGCACCGCAATCGCAATCATCAGGCCGATAAACACCCAGGGTCTTGGCCCGAAGGGCTGGGCGAAGTCTGGCAGTTGATGGCCTAACCAGATGCACGCCCCGGCATAGCCCACCAGCGAGACGGGCAGCGTGACCAGCGCCTGCGCCGTCGCCCACATCATCGGATGCTTGTCCGGGTTCTCCCGCAGCCAGCGCGCGTTGCGCAGGGCATACCATGCCCAGCACGCTACGGAAATGAACGCCAGCACAATGCCAGAGCCGTAACGCCACAGGTCAACATCCGCCTGCCCGTGACGCAGCTCGGCAATATTGACGCACACCAGCCCCACGGCGGTGCATACCAGCGCCGGCGCCATTTTTGACCACGCCAGTTTGCCATCGCGGTGGCTGTAGAGCAGGTTAGCAAAGACGGGGATGACGACCGGCAGCGTGCCGATAATCATGGTAGATACCGGCGCACCGGTACGCTGAATGGCGCTCGCGAGGCAAACATAATAGATAAGATTGCCCATCATGGTCAGCGCCAGCGCGGTGCCCCAGTCCTGACGGCTGAGCTGACGCAAGCGCGCGCGTCCCAGCCACGCCAGGGGCAGGGCAATCAGCCCCAGCGCCAGATAACGCCCGGTCGACTGCAGTATTGCCGGATACTCGGGCACAATCAGCGGGCCGACAAAAATCAGTCCCCACATCATCCCGGCCAGCAGGGCATACAACACTCCACTAATCATTTTTCCATCCACAGGTATTTACGCTGTATGCAGTGTAGGAGGGGAAAATGCGCGCGTATTGTATGAGGTTGCGCATTAGCGCCGGGTGACCTGCTTCTGGTAGCGCACGGGGGTAATGCCGTAGCGGTGGGTAAACGCGCGGGTTAAATGAGACTGGTCGGTCAGTCCGGTTGCGGCGGCGACCTCTGCCGCAGGCATGCCGTGGGTGAGGAACGCTTTGGCACGCCAGAGGCGAATGGCCATCAGCATCTGGTGCGGCGTAACGTGAAAATGGGCTTTGAACTGGCGCTGGAAATGGTACGGGCTGAGCGATACGACGCTTGCCAGCTCGTCCAGCGTCAGGGCGTGCATATAGTTGTCATGCAGATACTCGCGCACGCGTTCGAAGCGGTGCGCGCCCTCCTGAATCACCGGCGCGTGATGGGCCAGCGGCCGGAAGGTCTCAATCAGATCCAGCAGTAATCCTTTTTGCGCAAGCGGATCGTCCGTGTGCCACAGGCCGTAAATGAGCCTGCCGATTTGCTGCGAGCGAAGCGGGTCATGACGCGTGACATCGCTAAACCACCAGTGCCGGAGGCCGGTCACCTCTTCCAGCAGGTCGGGTTCGATATAGACCATCCGGTAGCGCCAGCCGCCTTCGGTGGCGGATTCACCGGTATGGATCTCGTCCGGGTTCATGGTGACGACGGATTTTTCCGCCGCGAGATGCTGAGTACCGCGATAGCGAAAGCGTTCGGCGCCGGTTTCAATCGTGCCGATCCCGAAGGCTTCATGGGTGTGAGGCTCAAAGGCGTAGTCAGAAATATGCGCGTGATAAAGCTCCAGGCCCGGCAGCTGCGCCAGATGGCGAAAGCGCGCGCTGTCTCTTTCATCATTAAACTGTTCCGGTACGCCTTGCACGTTGAGCCTCCTCGTGGTCATCTTTTCATTATCAGAGATGACCGGCGTTTATGCACTAAACATCTTTGCCCGGACGGTCTTACGGTAATCCCCCGGTGAAACCGTGGTTTTATGCTTGAACTGGCGATTAAAGTGCGCAATATCCTGATATCCAACCGCATTTGCAATCTCCTGAATACACAGGTTGGTGGATTGCAGCATTGTCATGGCGGATTCAATTCTGGCGGTTAATAAATACTGCAGAGGGGACATGTCGGTGGCATTTTTAAAGCGGCGATTAAAGTTGCGCAAACTCATGCCAGCCATATGTGCAAGATTCTGCATAGATATATCCGAGGAGCAGTTGGCTTTTATCCAGATTTGAATTTGAACAATATCTTCATCCGGATGGGGTTTGTTTTCTTCACTGTAACACTGGCGATCGAACTGACTCCGAATTTCATGGAAAAATGTCCGTTGAGTATGTGTGGCTACACGTTTCCCGTATATTGTTTCTATAAAATGGATCGTCAGATCTGACAGGGCCTTAACGCTTGCGGCGCAGAAAATATTATCGGCCTGAGTGAGAAAATGCTTTGTCTGTAATTTTACGCTGGGGTAATCGCGCGAGAATTGTTTGAAGTAGTGCCAGTGGGTGGTGGCGGGCTTTCCGTTGAGCAGTCCCGACTCCGCCAGAAAACAGCAGCCTGTTCCGACGGCGGCGATGCGGGTTCCGCGCGCGGCCTGCTCGGTCAGCCATTCCAGAAGTTCAGGCTGTTGTCTGACCACTGCGCGAGGATTGCGCCACAGGGCAGGAAGATAGATAACGTCATAGTATCTGTCTGCGGCAAGTGTAGTATCGGCGGTAATGCTAAAGCCACTGTGCGTCAGGATGGGCTCGCTGTTTATGCCAATGGTATTCACCTTCAGAATATTCTCCGGGCGACAGAGCCTGAAGGGTGACTTCTCCGGTTTGTGCGTGCCTGCGTGGGATGTTGTTTTTTGCTCAGCTAAATAGCTACTGGCTGCCGCTTTCCACATTTCAATCGGAAGACTGAGACCGGAACTTAGCATGCGTTCACATAACACAAATCCTATTTGTGTATTTGTCATTTTTGATTAATACCTGTTTTGACTATTATTTTTGGTAGCTCATCGTTGCCGTGGCCAAAAAAGTCAGCGTTTTGGCTGGATTTTCATATTAGCTTTTGTCGGTGATTTGTAAACTAATATCTGAAATTATCGCACTTACTTAATAAAATAAATCCACGACCACGAGAGAACAAATTATGGTGAAATTACCCGTAATAACGGCTTTTGGCGGCTATGGTCCAGCTGGTCGTAGTTCTTCACATCATGCATTTCGTCGAATGATTATTGAGTCATTATCGGAAAAGGAAAGGCAGGAAACATTATTATCGTTAGCCATTCTGATGGGCATGCTTAAATATGATGAAGGTGGGTATTGCGATATTTCTGGTAAAAGATTCACACTTGCTCAGGCCGCCGCGAGGATAAAAGACGAGGTGCTTGAGGGAACCCTTATCAGAAAAATTACGCGCGACTATTTTGATGTCGATGCTATTGCCAGCCATGCAAAATTGAATATGGCTTCAGGCGAAGAGGGATTAAGTTTTAATATATCTGCCAGGCAATTACCTCAACCCTTACCGGCGGGATGGCACGTTGAAGAATTAGCGGATCGGCGTGTCCGTATTACCGTTCAGGGAGAGATGGACTGCAAAATTGAGGCGCTGCTGCGCACGGAGGTTCAGGCTGCAGGGCTGTTGCCGCAGGGATTCCGTCCGGGCGACCATTACCATTCGCAGTTCCATCCGCGGGCGTTACAGATGGCGATTGTCGGGGCGTCAGACGCCATCAATGCCCTGGGGATCCCGTGGCGAGAGATACAGGCCAAAATCACGCCAGATCAGCTCGGCGTCTATTCGGGCAATATCATGGGGCAGCTCGACGATTATGGCTTTGGCGGAATGCTGCAGTCGCGCCTGAAAGGCCATCGCGTCAGCGCCAAACAGTGCCCGCTGGGCCTGAACAGCATGTGCGCCGATTTCCTCAATGCCTATGTGCTGGGTAGCGTCGGTCATACCAGCGCCACGCTGGGGGCGTGCGCCACGTTTCTGTATAACCTGAATGCGGCAGTCGAAGATATCAAAGCGGGGCGCATTCGCGTAGCCGTCGTTGGCAGCGCCGAAGCGCCGGTTACCTCAGAAGTGATTGAAGGCTTCGATGCCATGGGCGCCCTGGCAACGGAGAGCAAGCTTAAGCACATTGATGAAACGGAAACGGCCGACTGGCGCAGCAGCAGCCGCCCGTTTGGCAACAGCTGCGGTTTTGTTATCGCAGAATCCAGCCAGTATGTTGTGTTAATGGACGACGAGCTGGCGCTGCAGCTTGGCGCAGAGATCCACGGTTCGGTGGGGAATGTCTTCATCAACGCTGACGGCTTTAAACGTTCTATTGCGTCGCCGGGGCCGGGGAACTACCTCACCATGGCGAAAGCCGTAGCCTCTGCGGTATCGATGGCCGGGATAGAGACGGTGCAGAAGGGATCGTTTATTCAGGCGCACGGATCAAGCACGCCGAAGAATTGCGTCTCCGAGGCGGATATTTTTGACCGCGTTGCGCAAGCCTTTTCGATTCGCGACTGGCCGGTGACGGCGGTGAAATCGTATCTCGGCCACTCTCTGGGGCCCGCCAGCGGCGATCAGCTGATCGGCTGCCTCGGCGTATTCCGCTATGGTATTTTGCCGGGAATTAAAAGCGTGTCCCACATCGCGCCGCAGGTGAACAACGCGCGCTTAGCCATTCCTCTTCAGGACTGCAAATTAGAGGAAGACCAGGGGCAAATCGCCTTTATTAATTCAAAAGGCTTTGGCGGGAATAATGCCACGGGGGTGGTTTACTCGCCAAAGCTTACCCATCAATGGTTGCGCAAACGCTATGGGGAAGCGGTGTTTGCGGAATATCAGCAGCGTAACCGCCAGGTGCGACGTCAGGCTAACGCGTACGACCAGGCGGCGTCACAGGGGGAACTGAATGTCATTTATCTGTTCGGACAGCAGGGAATAAATGAGGAAGATATTAAGATTGATATGAATGGCATCACCATTCCCGGATTTGAAAAGCCGATAACGTACGCGACGGATAAACAATACCCGGACTTTTAGTCGTTATATCTGATTTTATTATTAATAAATATGAGCGGGCCGGGTAAGGGAAATTACCCGGCCGCAGGAAAGAACGGTGACACCGTTAAAGAATGGCTTTAATGCTCTGCGCCAGCGGCGTCGTTGCGCGCCCGATTAGTTTGCTCAGCGTATGGCTATCGTCAAAAAGTCCCCCTTTGGACGCGCCCACATCGGAGTCCGCCAGCATATCTGCCAGCCCGGCAGGCAGGCCGACGCTTTTCAGCGCGGCGGCAAAATCCGCTTCACTGAGATTCTGATAGGCTACCGGCTTCCCGCTCTGTTTGCTGAGTTCAGCCGCCAGTTCGCTCAGCGTCCAGCCTTGGTCGCCCGCCAGTTCATATATCTTGCCCGCGTGGCCCTCTTCTGCGATCACTTTCGCTGCCGCCGCGGCATAGTCTGCACGGGTGGCAGAGGCAATTTTGCCTTCGCCTGCCGCACCAATAAACACGCCGTGTTCCAGCGCAGGCGGCGCGCTCGCCAGGTAGTTTTCGGTATACCAGCCGTTGCGCAGCAGGGCATAAGGAATGCCGGACGCCGCCAGCGCTTTTTCAGTGGCAACGTGTTCAACGTGCAGGCCCAGTGGGGAGTTGTCCGCATGCAGCAGGCTGGTGTAGGCGATAAATTTCACGCCAGCCGATTTGGCGGCGTTAATGACGTTCTGGTGCTGGGTTGCGCGCTGGCCGACTTCGCTGGAAGAGATCAGCAGCAGCTTATCCACGCCGCTCAGCGCGGCGGTGAATGCGGCTTCATCCGTGTAGTCCGCCTGACGAACCACAATTCCCTGCTGGCTTAAGGCCTGCGCTTTCGCCGGGTTACGTACGATGGCCACAATCTGGCTGGCCGGTACGGTTTTCAGCAGCTGTTCGATAACGAGATGGCCAAGCTGGCCGGTAGCGCCGGTAATCGCGATCATGATGAATCTCCTTCGTGTTTGTCTGGTGTTGTGGCACACTAGCACCATAGCTAACTTTTAGTAAGTACGTACAAAAAGGTAAGTATGAAAACAACGATACCAACGCTCAGCGAACAAATGCGCGATGGCAATCTTTTCGCGGAGCAGTGCCCTTCACGCGAGGTGCTCAAACACGTCACCAGCCGCTGGGGTGTCCTGATTCTGCTGGCCCTGCGCCAGGGTACGCATCGCTTTAGCGATCTGCGCCGTAAAATGGGCGGGGTGAGCGAAAAGATGTTGTCCCAGTCACTCCAGGCGCTGGAGCAGGACGGGTTTGTCGATCGCGTGTCGTATCCGGTGGTGCCGCCGCACGTAGAGTATAGCCTGACGCCGATGGGGATTGAGGTCAGCGAGAAAGTCGCCGCGCTGGCGGACTGGATTGAGGTGAATACGCCGAAGGTGATGGCGAACAGGGACGATCGTGCGGCGTAAACGCCGGATATGTGCGGCCTGACCCTCTCCCACAGGGAGAGGGAACAAACACGGAAAACGGCAACGCATGTTGCCGTTTTGTTTTTACTTACTCAAATCCACCTGATAAATCGCGAACCCGATATCATCCGTTGCGACCTTCTTCATCGGATACTGGGCTTTATCCTTGATAAACGCGGCTGCCTTATCGGACGGCGACGTTTCAAAACGGATATCCAGTTTCGTATCGCTGTGGATCGGCGCGAGACGCCAGTTGTTGTCCACTGCCGGATGAATTTCGCCCGCCTTCTTCGACTCCGCGCTGATCCACGCCGCCAGCACCGAGCGGTTCTCGTCCGGCGAGGCAAAGGCGATGTGGCTATCTCCCGTACCGGCAAACTTACCGCCGTAGGCGCGGTAGTTGTTGGTCACCACCAGGAAGGTGGCATTCGGGTCGATCGCCTTGCCGTTGAAGGTCAGGTTTTTGATGCGCTCCGCCTGCGGGTTGATCGCCTGACACTCGCCGTCATATTTCGCCGGTTGGGTGACGTCAATCTGGTAGTTCACGCCGTCGATCACGTCGAAGTTATAGGTACGGAAACCGTCCCAGTTAATCAGCGACTGCGGCTTACTGCTGTGCGGGTCAATCTGGTTAAACTGTCCGGCAGAGCACTCCAGCCACTCTTTCACTTCCTGGCCCGTCGCTTTTACCACCACCAGCGTGTTCGGGTAGAGGTAGAGATCGGCGGCGTTACGGAAGGTCAGCTGGCCCTTTTCGACTTCAACATAGCTTGCCGGGTCGTTCTTACGTCCGCCCACCTTGAATGGCGCAGCGGCTGACAGAACCGGCAGTTTTGCCAGATCCGGATCGCCCTGCACAAAGTGTTCGGCATAGGCTTTCTGCGCCATGTTGACGACCTGAACGGTCGGGTCATCCTGCACCAGCGCCAGGAAGCTGTACATGTTGTCGGCGGATTTGCCGATCGGCTTGCTGACGAATTCGCGCGTGGCGTCGTGATCGTGCTTCAGCACGTCGACCAGTTTTTTATCTTCCGCCGCCAGAGATTTTTTAGCCGCAGCGTCGTAAATCGGGCGCGCTTCGGCTTTTGACTGCGTCACCTTCCAGCTGCCGCCGTCGTTATTCAGCACCAGATCCACCACGCCAAGATGGTCGCCCCACATGCCCGGCATCACCGACGGCACGCCGTTGAGCGTCCCTTTCTCAATGTCCGCCCCTTTGATGCTGGCGAAATCTTTGCCCGGGAAGACCGCGTGGGCGTGGCCGAACAGGATCGCGTCGACGCCCGGAACTTCACTCAGATAGTAAACGGAGTTTTCTGCCATGGCCTGATACGGATCGGCGGAGAGACCCGAGTGTGCGACAACGACTACCAGATCGGCGCCTTTTTCGCGCATTTCCGGCACGTATTTTCGCGCGGTTTCGGTGATGTCGTTAACGGTCACTTTGCCGTCGAGGTTGGCTTTATCCCACGTCATGATCTGCGGCGGCACAAAGCCGATATAGCCGATTTTCAGCGTCTGTTTTTTACCGTCCTGGTCGACGACGTTGGTCTCTTTAATCAGGTAAGGGGTAAAGAGCGGCTTTTGGGTCTTAACGTCGATGATATTGGCGTTAACGTACGGGAATTTCGCACCGGCGAGCGCATCGTGCAGGTATGTCAGACCGTAGTTGAATTCGTGGTTACCGAGGTTGCCGACGGTATAGTCCAGGGTGTTCATCGCTTTATAAACAGGATGGATCTCGCCTTTTTTCAGCCCCCTGGTCGCCATGTAATCCCCGAGCGGACTGCCCTGAATGAGATCGCCATTGTCGACCAGCACGCTGTTTTTCACTTCGCCACGCGCCGCATCGATCAGGCTTGCCGTGCGTACCAGGCCGAATTTTTCCGTCGGGGTATCTTTGTAGTAGTCGAAGTCCATCATGTTGCTGTGCAGATCGGTCGTTTCCAGAATACGCAGATCTACCGTCGCCGCCTGCGCGCTCGCTGCAATCAGCGTCGCCAGAAGCGTTGCACTAAACTTAATCATCAGAGGAGTCCTTTTTTCGATGCAGAGCACAAAAGAGTATGTATCTATAGCTTGTTGCTTACAGAAATGTGAATCCTGACAGAAAAAAGTAACCTGAAACCGGAATTGCTTCACAGATAGCGGAATTGTTCACATTACGATATAACTAAAACAAAGAGTTAACCTCACTGCGTTAACAAAGAGGTGGAAAATGCTAGATAAAATTTGTCAGCTCGCACGGGATGCGGGAGATGCCATCATGCAGGTCTATGACGGCAGTAAACCTATGGAGGTTGTCAGCAAGGCCGACGACTCTCCGGTCACGGCGGCGGATATCGCGGCGCATAAGGTGATCCTGAAAGGGTTACAGGCCTTAACGCCGGACATCCCCGTTCTGTCAGAAGAAGCGCCACAAAGCTGGGACGAGCGCCAGCACTGGCAGCGCTACTGGCTGGTCGATCCGCTGGACGGGACAAAAGAGTTCATCAAGCGCAACGGTGAATTCACCGTCAATATCGCCCTGATTGAGAAGGGCAAAGCGGTGCTGGGTGTGGTCTACGCGCCGGTAATGAAGGTGATGTACAGCGCTGCAGAAGGGAAGGCGTGGAAGGAAGAGTGCGGCGTGCGCAAGCAGATCCAGGTGCGCGATGCGCGTCCACCGCTGGTGGTAATTAGCCGCTCGCACAGCGACAGCGAACTGCAGGAGTACCTGCAGCAGCTGGGTGAACACCAGACCACCTCGATTGGCTCATCGCTGAAATTCTGCCTGGTGGCGGAAGGCCACGCGCAGCTCTACCCTCGCTTTGGGCCAACCAACGTCTGGGATACCGCGGCAGGTCATGCCGTTGCCGCTGCCGCCGGGGCGCATGTTCATGACTGGCAGGGCAAGCCGCTGGACTATACCCCGCGCGAATCCTTCCTCAACCCCGGCTTCCGCGTCTCTATTTACTGAGCCAGCAGCTTATGCAGCAGGTCGACAACCTGCTGCACCTCTTCCTGGGTTAACGCGCCGTCTTTCGCCCACTGTACGCGGCCCTCTTTATCCAGCACGATAATCGCGGAGCTTTCTTCCTCCAGCTGCCAGGCCTTACGGGTTACGCCGTTGCTGTCGACGATAAACTGCGACCACGGGTAGAGCTTTTTATTGCTCTCAAGGCTGGAGCGCACAAACATCCCGGAGCCCGGAATGGCGTCATCGGTGTTAACAATGGTGGTCGTCTGGTAGCGGTCGTGAGGGAATTTTGCGGCCTTGATCGCTTCCACCAGGGTAGCATTTTTCTCTTTTGCGGATGTACGACCGGCAATATGTTGTACAACTCTCACTTTGCCCGCGAGCTGCGCGCTATTCCAGGGTTTGTAGCTAAACTTATCATTGTCGAGAATCAATTCTCCCCGGTCAGCAATGCCGACTGGCGGTACACGTTGTCCTTTTTCAATGTTGTGAGCACAAGCCCACAGGGGCAGCAGCAGGCAGGCTGCTGCAAGGATATTACGTAGGGTCATGGCGTTTCCTTATTGTTTGCAGGTGATCCGACCACTTGGTCTTGCGCTTTTAATCATAAGTGCGATCAATGTGGTTTTCCCGCAATCCCGATGCCAGTTTGCGGGCGAACGCACATATCCATGAAAAAACGACGGCTTATACTGCGCCTGGTCACGCTTTGCAAAGATTATTCTGAATAATTGTAATCAAACGGTAAATAAACTTATGCACACTGGGTAACACCGTAGTTCTGGTCTATAGTCATTGGGCATTAAAATTTGCGCTCAGGACAGTCGGGCCGATTGTGGCACCGCAAGAGCGTATGATTCGCAGGAGATACAAGAATGAAAATTTTCCAACGCTACAACCCGCTTCAGGTGGCGAAGTACGTGAAGATCCTGTTCCGTGGACGGTTGTATATCAAGGATGTTGGCGCTTTTGAGTTTGATAAGGGCAAGATCCTTGTCCCAAAAGTGAAGGACAAACAGCACCTGTCTGTGATGTCCGAAGTCAACCGTCAGGTTATGCGTCTGCAAACTGAGATGGCTTAACCAACGTGCTATGCAGTAGTTAACAAAAACGGCTCCCGATGGGAGCCGTTGATGTTTGTGGGGCCAGAATCTTACGCCGACACCTTCTCTTCCGCGTCCGGCAGCTTTGGCACCAGTACGGTCGGTTTGTTGTCGATGCGCGTCACCAGCAGCTGGTCGATGCGGTAGTTATCAATATCCACCACCTCAAACTTGTAGCCGGAGAACTTCACCGAGTCGGTACGTTTCGGGATCTTACGCAGCATAAACATCATAAAGCCGCCGATGGTCTCGTAGTTACCGGACTGCGGGAACTCGTCGATATCCAGCACGCGCATCACGTCTTCAATCGGCGTGCCGCCATCAATCAGCCATGAATTATCGTCACGCTGAACAATCTGCTCTTCCAGCCCCTGGCCAACCAGGTCGCCCATCAGCGTGGTCATCACGTCGTTCAGGGTGATAATACCCACCACCAGCGCGTATTCGTTCATGATAACCGCGAAGTCTTCCCCGGCGGTTTTGAAACTTTCCAGCGCTTCTGAGAGCGTCAGGGTGTCCGGCACAATCAGGGTGTTGCGGATCTGCACGCCGCTGTTGAGCGCCAGACTCTGGTTTGCCAGCACGCGGTTGAGCAGGTCTTTGGAGTCGACGTAACCGATGATGTGGTCAATATCTTCATTGCAGACCAGGAACTTAGAGTGCGGATGCTGCGCCACTTTGTTCTTCAGGCTCTGCTCATCTTCATGTAAATCGAACCAGATAATGCTTTCACGGCCCGTCATGGAAGACGGCACGGTACGGGATTCCAGTTCGAATACGTTCTCAATCAGCTCGTGCTCTTGCTTGCGCAGCACCCCGGCCAGCGCGCCGGCTTCTACTACCGCATAGATGTCGTCAGAGGTGATGTCGTCTTTACGCACCATAGGCAGCTTAAAGATGCGGAAAATCACGTTCGCCAGGCCGTTGAAGAACCATACCAGCGGACGAAACACGTACAGACAGAAGCGCATCGGGTTGATGATACGCAAAGCCACAGCTTCTGGCGCAATCATACCGATGCGTTTCGGGGTCAGGTCTGCAAAGAGGATGAACAGGCCGGTTACCAGCGAGAAGGAGAGGATAAAGCTGAGCTGTTCGGCCAGTTCAACGGACATGTACTTAACAAACAGACTATAAAACGCCGGGGAAAACGCCGCATCACCCACGATACCGCCGAGAATGGCGACCGCGTTGAGGCCAATCTGCACCACGGTGAAGAACATCCCGGGGTTTTCCTGCATTTTCAGGATGCGGGTGGCATTGATGTTGCCTTCATCGGCAAGCAGCTTCAGTTTGATTTTACGGGACGCGGCCAGCGAGATCTCAGATATCGAGAAAAACGCGCTGACGGCAATCAGACAAAGTATTACTAAAATACTGTTTAACATAGTTTATCCGGCTTATCGCCAGATCCTCAGAAGGGGAGTTGATACCATTTGTGTGAAAACACATTGAAAATCAGCTCGTAGCGTTGAGCCGATTATTTCAGCGGGTAGTATAGCGTAAAGAGATGTAAATCTGCCAGAGGTCACAATTTGGCGAAGATGGCCGGCGGGGGCGGCTGGTGGATGGATGTTAAGCTATGAGACAACGCAGTCGCTTTCTTGAGCGCCACGCGGCTCGCGTGGCGCTGGGTAGGTATCAGGCCAGCTGTGGCGGCAGGCAGACGCCGATGCCCCCGATACCGCAGTAGCCGTACGGGTTTTTATGCAGATACTGCTGGTGATCGTCCTCGGCATAGTAGAACGGTTTCGCGGTGGTGATTTCGGTCGTCACCTCGCGCGTATCGCCCGCTTCACGCATGGCCTGCTGGAAACGCTCAAGGCTGGCGCGCGCGGCGGCATCCTGTTCGGGCGTGAGCGGATAAATAGCCGAACGGTACTGTGTGCCGTGGTCGTTGCCCTGACGCATGCCCTGCGCCGGGTCGTGGTTCTCCCAGAAGACCTGCAGCAGCTGTTCGTAGCTGATTACCGCAGGGTCATAGACCACGCGCACCGCTTCCGCATGCCCGGTTTCGCCGGAGCAGACTTCGCGATAGGTAGGGTTCGGCGTGTAACCGCCCGTGTAGCCAGCCGCCGTGCTGTAAACGCCGGGCAACTGCCAGAAGAGGCGCTCAACGCCCCAGAAGCAGCCCATGGCGAACAGTGCGATTTCCATTCCCTCCGGCACGTTGGTCATGGAATGGTTATTGACGGCGTGTAAGGTCGCCACAGGCATAGGGGTGTTGCGTCCCGGTAATGCATCAGCTTGTGAAACCAGATGCTTTTTGTCGAATAAACTCACGATGGGGCCTCCCGGGGTGCGATGTTTCAGTTAAGGTTGTCACGAAGCGTTTAATTGAACACAATAAATGCGCTGAATCAGTCTAGATTTAATCATAAGAAATATTTGGGTGTTACACCCATTTTCAACCCGCGATTCGGGTTTTTGGCTACAGGCCGTATTTTGCCGCGGAGCGGCACTTCATTTGCTTCCAGGGTGGAAACAGGGATATTCAGGAGAAAACGTGACAAAAATCCGCCAGTTATGTTTAGTCAGTGTGTTGCTGACAAGCGGGATTGCCAGCGCGGCGAATGTCCGTTTGCAGGTTGAGGGGTTATCCGGGGCGCTACAAAAAAACGTGCGTGCGCAGTTGTCGACCATCCAGAGTGATGAGGTGACGCCAGACCGGCGTTTTCGCGCGCGCGTGGATGACGCCATCCGTGAAGGGCTGAAAGCGCTGGGGTATTACGAACCCACCATTGATTTCGATCTCCGCCCGCCGCCAAAGAAGGGGCGCCAGGTCCTTATTGCCCGCGTTTCGCCGGGTGAGCCGGTACTGATTGGCGGCACGAACGTCATCCTGCGCGGCGGGGCGCGTACCGACCGGGATTACCTTGACCTGCTCGGCACGCGGCCGAAAATCGGTACCGTGCTTAACCACGGTGACTACGACCATTTCAAAAAAGAGCTGACGAACGTTTCCCTGCGTAAGGGCTACTTCGACAGCCAGTTCAATAAAAGCCAGCTGGGGATTGCGCTGGATCGGCGTCAGGCCTTCTGGGATATCGACTACGACAGCGGAGAACGCTACCGCTTTGGCGATGTGACGTTTGAAGGGTCGCAAATTCGTGAAGAGTACCTGCAAAACCTCGTGCCGTTCAAAAAAGGGGATTACTACCAGTCGAGGGACCTGGCGGAACTGAACCGTCGTCTTTCCGCTACCGGCTGGTTTAACTCCGTGGTTGTCGCACCGGAATTTGATAAGTCTCGCAAAACGAAGGTGTTGCCGCTGCATGGCGTTGTCTCGCCGCGCACCGAGAACACCATTGAGACCGGTATTGGCTACTCGACGGATGTTGGACCACGCGTGAGAACCTCGTGGAAAAAACCGTGGATGAACTCGTACGGTCACAGCCTGACCACCAGCCTGAGCCTCTCTGCGCCCGAGCAGCAGCTGGATTTCAGCTACAAAATGCCGCTGCTGAAAAATCCGCTTGAGCAATATTACCTTCTGCAGGGCGGTTTTAAGCGCACCGACTTGAACGATACCAAGCAGGACTCTACGACCCTTGCGGTCTCCCGCTTCTGGGATCTCTCCAGCGGCTGGCAGCGCGCCATTAACCTGCGCTGGAGCCTGGACCACTTTACCCAGGCCAACGTCACAAATACCACCATGCTGCTTTATCCAGGCGTGATGATCAGCCGTACCCGCTCGCGCGGGGGACTGATGCCGACCTGGGGCGACTCACAGCGCTACTCCATTGATTATTCCAACTCCGCCTGGGGCTCCGACGTGGATTTCTCGGTGATTCAGGCGCAAAACGTCTGGATCCGCACGCTGTACGACAAACACCGCTTTGTCATGCGCGGCAATCTCGGCTGGATTGAAACGGGAGACTTCGAGCGCGTTCCGCCGGATCTGCGCTTCTTCGCCGGGGGCGACCGCAGCATTCGTGGGTATAAGTACAAATCGATCTCACCTGAGAACGAAAAGGGCCAGCTGACTGGTGCTTCAAAACTGGCGACCGGATCGCTGGAGTATCAGTACAACGTCAGCGGAAAGTGGTGGGGCGCCATGTTTGTTGACGGTGGTGAGGCGGTGAACGATATCCGCCGCAGCGACTTCAAAACCGGCGCGGGCGTGGGCGTACGCTGGCAGTCACCCGTCGGGCCCATCAAGCTCGACTTCGCCGTGCCTGTCGGCGACAAAGATGAACACGGATTACAGTTTTACATCGGTCTGGGGCCTGAATTATGAGTTTATGGAAGAAAATAAGCCTCGGGGTGCTGATTTTTATCATGCTGCTGCTCGGTACGGTGGCGTTTCTGGTGGGAACGACGACCGGGCTGCATCTGCTGTTTAACGCTGCGAACCGATGGGTGCCGGGTCTGGAGATTGGCCAGGTAACGGGCGGCTGGCGCGATCTGCGTCTGAAGAACATCCGCTACGAGCAGCCGGGCGTGGCGGTTAACGCCGGGGAGTTCCACCTGGCGGTCAAGCTGGGCTGCCTGCGCGACAGCAAGCTCTGCGTCAACGATCTGTCGCTAAAAGACGTCAACGTGGCGATAGATTCGAAAAAAATGCCGAAGTCTGCGTCGGTCGAGGAAGAGGACAGCGGTCCGCTGAATCTCTCCACGCCGTACCCGATCGCGCTCTATCGGGTCGCGCTCGATAACGTCAATATCAAAATCGACGACACTACCGTGTCCGTGATGGATTTCACCTCCGGCCTGCGCTGGCAGGAGAAAAACCTCACCCTGACGCCGACGTCCCTGCAGGGCTTGCTGATCGCGCTGCCGAAAGTGGCCGACGTGGCGCAGGAAGAGATCGTCGAGCCGAAGATCCAGAATCCGCAGCCGGAAGAAAAACCGCTGGGCGAAACGCTGAAAGACCTCTTCTCGAAGCCTGTGCTGCCGGAAATGACCGACGTTCATCTGCCGCTGAATCTCAACATCGAGGAGTTCAAAGGCGAGCAGCTGCGCCTGACCGGCGATACCGATCTGACGGTCTATAACATGCTGCTGAAAGTCAGCAGCATTGACGGCAACATGAAGCTCGACGCGCTGGATATCGACACCAATCAGGGCTCGGTGAATGCGTCAGGGAATGCCCTGCTGCGCGACAACTGGCCGGTGGACATTACGCTTAACAGTGCCCTCAACATCGATCCGCTGAAAGGCGAAAAGGTGAAGGTCAAAGTGGGCGGGGCGCTGCGCGATAAGCTGGACGTCGGGGTGAATCTCTCCGGCCCGGTGGACATGGTCCTGCGCGCACAAACGCAGCTGGCGGAAGCCGGGCTGCCGCTCAATCTTGAGGTTGTCAGCAAGCAGCTTTACTGGCCCTTCACCGGCGAAAAGCAGTTCCAGGCCGATGACCTGAAGCTGAAGCTGAGCGGCAAGATGACCGACTACACGCTCTCGTTCCGCACCGCCGTGAAGGGGCAGGGTGTGCCGCCCGCGAACATCACGCTGGATGCGAAGGGCAACGAACAGCAGGTCTACCTCGACAAGCTGACCGTCGCGGCGCTGGAAGGTAAAACCGAGCTGACCGCGCTGCTTGACTGGCAGCAGGCGATCAGCTGGCGCGGCGAGCTGAAGCTGACGGGCATTAACACCGCCAAAGAGGTGCCGGACTGGCCGTCGAAACTGGATGGCCTGATTAAAACCCGCGGCAGCCTGTACGGCGGTACGTGGCAGATGGACGTGCCGGAAATCAAGCTCACCGGGAACGTGAAGCAGAACAAGGTTAACGTTGAAGGCTCGGTGAAAGGCAACAGCTATCTGCAGTGGGTAATCCCGGGGCTGCACGTGGCGCTGGGCCGCAACACGGCGGATATCAAAGGCGAGCTGGGGGTGAAAGATCTCAATCTGGATGCCACCATCGATGCGCCGAATCTCGACAATGCCCTGCCGGGGCTGGGCGGCACGGCGAAAGGTCTCGTGAAAGTGCGCGGTACGGTGGAGGCGCCGCAGCTGCTGGCGGACATTACCGCCAATAACCTGCGCTGGCAGGAGCTGAGCGTTGCCCGCGTCCGCGTGGAAGGGGATGTGAAATCTACCGATCAGATCGGCGGTAGCCTGAACCTGCGCGTGGAGCGCATTTCTCAGCCGGACGTGAACATTAACCTGGTCACCCTGGACGCCAAAGGGAACGAGAAGCAGCACGACCTCCAGCTGCGCGTGCAGGGCGAGCCGGTCTCCGGCCAGCTTCACCTCACCGGCAGCTTTGACCGCAAGGAAGAACGCTGGAAAGGGACGCTGGATAACACGCGTTTCAATACGCCGGTCGGGCCGCTGGCGCTCTCGCGATCCATTGCCCTCGACTACCGCAATGCCGAGCAGAAGATCAGCATTGGGCCACACTGCTGGACCAACCCGAATGCGGAGCTGTGCGTGCCGCAGACCATCGATGCGGGTGCGGAAGGGCGCGCGCAGATCAACCTCAATCGCTTCGATCTGGCGATGCTGAAGCCGTTTATGCCGGACACGACTCAGGCCAGCGGCGTCTTCAGCGGGAAAGCCGACGTCGCCTGGGACACCACCAAAGAGGGGCTGCCGCAGGGCAGCGTCATGCTGTCCGGGCGTAACGTGAAGGTGACGCAGGAGGTCAACGACGCGCCGCTGCCGGTGGCGTTCGACACCCTGAACCTGAGTGCCGATCTGCATAACAATCGCGCACAGCTCGGGTGGACAATCCGCCTCACCAACAACGGCCAGCTGGACGGGCAGGTCCAGATTACCGATCCGCAGGGACGGCGTAATCTGGGCGGCAACGTCAACATCCGTAACTTCAACCTGGCGATGGTGAACCCGATTTTCGCGCGCGGGGAAAAAGCGGAGGGCATGCTCAACGCTAACCTGCGGCTGGCCGGTAACGTGCAAAGCCCGCAGCTGTTCGGTCAGATGCGGCTCAGCGGCGTGGATATCGACGGCAACTTCATGCCGTTTGACATGCAGCCCAGCCAGATCGCGATGAACTTCAACGGCATGAGCTCGACGCTGAGCGGCTCGGTATTGACGCAGCAAGGGCAAATCAACCTGAGCGGCGACGCGGACTGGAGCCAGCTCGACAACTGGCGCGCCCGTATTGCCGCGAAGGGCAGCAAGGTGCGCATCACCGTACCGCCGATGGTGCGCCTCGACGTTTCGCCTGATGTGGTCTTTGAAGCCACGCCAAGCCTCTTCACGCTTGACGGACGCGTCGACGTGCCGTGGGCGCGCATCGTGGTTCACGACGTGCCGGAAAGTGCGGTCGGCGTCTCAAGTGATGAAGTTATGCTCAATGAAAATCTGAAACCTGTCGAACAGAAGAGCGCTGGCATACCGATTAATAGTAACCTTATCGTGCACGTGGGGAATAACGTGCGGTTGGATGCGTTTGGGCTGAAGGCGAGGCTTACGGGCGACCTGAAGGTGGCGCAGGATAAACAAGGGCTTGGCCTGAACGGGCAAATCAATATTCCTGAAGGGCGTTTCCACGCTTATGGTCAGGATTTGATTGTGCGCAAAGGCGAGCTGCTGTTCTCCGGTCCACCGGATCAGCCTCTGCTGAACATCGAAGCGATTCGTAACCCGGAAGCGACGGAAAACGACGTCATTGCTGGGGTACGCGTCACCGGTTCCGCCGACGAGCCGAAGGCGGAGATCTTCTCTGACCCGGCGATGTCCCAGCAGGAAGCCCTCTCTTACCTGCTGCGTGGACAAGGTCTCGACAGCGGTCAGAGCGACAGTGCGGCGATGACCTCGATGTTAGTGGGGCTGGGGGTTGCACAAAGTGGGCAGGTTGTGGGTAAAATCGGCGAGACGTTCGGCGTAAGCAATCTGGCGCTGGACACCCAGGGCGTGGGCGACTCCTCGCAGGTGGTGGTCAGCGGCTATGTACTGCCGGGTCTGCAGGTAAAATATGGTGTGGGGATCTTTGACTCACTGGCAACTCTCACGTTACGCTATCGCCTGATGCCCAAGCTATATCTGGAAGCAGTGTCCGGCGTAGACCAGGCACTTGATCTGCTCTATCAGTTTGAGTTTTAGCAATGCGAATATTTGTCTACGGCAGTTTACGAACCAAGCAAGGCAACAGTCACTGGATGACCAATGCCCTGCTGCTGGGAAATTACAATATCGAGAACTACCAGTTGTACAGCCTGGGCCACTATCCAGGCGCGGTTCCGGGCGAAGGAACAGTACAGGGTGAAGTCTATCGTATTGATAACGCGACGCTTGCCGAACTTGATGCCTTGCGCACCAGGGGCGGTGAATACGCACGCCAGTTGATCCAGACGCCGTACGGAAGCGCGTGGATGTATGTCTACCAGCGTCCGGTCGAAGGGTTAACGCGGATTGTAAGCGGTAACTGGTTAGACAGAGACCAGTACTGAAAAAAACAACGCCACCGTGAGGTGGCGTTGTTTTTTTACGCCTTTTGCCGGGTGGCGCTGCGCTTACCCGGCCTACATGTTCACTGTAGGCCCAGCGGCGCGCCGCCACAAAAAAGCCCCGACATGCGGGGCTTTCATCAATCAGCAGTAAGAATTACTTCTTAGCAGCGCGTTCGAAAGAGGCGATGATTTCTGCTTTCGCCGCTTCTGCGTTGTCCCAGCCGTCAACTTTAACCCACTTGCCTTTTTCGAGGTCTTTGTAGTGCTCGAAGAAGTGAGTGATCTGCGCTTTCAGCAGCTCTGGCAGGTCGTTCACATCTTTGATGTGATCGTATTCTTTGCTCAGCTTGGTGTGCGGTACCGCAACCAGCTTCGCATCTTCACCGGATTCGTCGGTCATTTTCAGCACGCCAACTGGACGGCAGCGAATGACGGAGCCTGGCTCCAGTGGGTATGGCGTTGGGACCAGCACGTCAACCGGGTCACCGTCCAGAGACAGGGTGTGGTTGATGTAACCGTAGTTGCACGGATAGAACATCGCGGTAGACATGAAACGGTCTACGAACAGGGCGCCGCTCTCTTTGTCCACTTCGTATTTGATAGGATCTGCGTTAGCCGGGATTTCGATAACTACGTAGATGTCTTCTGGCAGTTCTTTACCCGCTGGGACGTTGAGTAAGCTCATGTCGGTGTCCTTTAAAATGGATGGTAAACAAGTGGCAGGTATTATAGCCAACTCGCGCTGAATGTCTCCGCCTGTTTTCGCTTTCTCTCCCCGCTTTCTCCACTTTTCAGACCCTTTCCATGACAGAAAAATCCATAAACTCAGCCGCATTTTTCATGGTGAAATGAAAGCGATTACAAACTTGTGATTAACGTTTTATTCACTTTTCTGAAGTGTGATGTAACGCAATTCGTTACATATTTCATGGGCTATAGTCATTTCGCAGAACATCTTTTAACCAACAATAAACCCCCCTACGAGGACGCTCATATGTGGAAGCGCTTACTTCTTGTCACAGCAGTTTCGGCAGCCATGTCGTCTATGGCGATGGCCGCTCCCTTAACCGTAGGTTTTTCGCAGGTCGGCTCTGAATCTGGCTGGCGAGCGGCTGAAACCAACGTTGCCAAAAGCGAGGCTCAGAAACGCGGCATTACCCTGAAAATCGCCGATGGTCAGCAGAAACAAGAGAATCAGATCAAAGCCGTGCGCTCCTTTATCGCCCAGGGCGTGGATGCCATCTTTATTGCACCCGTCGTGGCGACCGGCTGGGAACCCGTCCTGAAGGAAGCGAAAGACGCTGAGATCCCTGTCTTCCTGCTTGACCGTTCCATCGACGTCAAAGACAAATCCCTCTATATGACCACCGTGACCGCTAACAACGTGCTGGAAGGGCAATTGATTGGCGACTGGCTGGTGAAACAGGTCGACGGCAAGCCGTGTAACGTCGTTGAGCTGCAGGGCACCGTCGGCGCGAGCGTGGCCATCGACCGTAAAAAAGGCTTTGCTGAGGCCATCGCTAAAGCGCCAAACATCAAGATTATCCGCTCTCAGTCCGGCGACTTTACGCGCAGTAAAGGTAAAGAGGTCATGGAGAGCTTCATCAAGGCTGAAAACAACGGCAAGAACATCTGCATGGTTTACGCCCACAACGATGACATGGCGATCGGTGCGATTCAGGCGATTAAAGAAGCGGGCCTGAAGCCGGGCAAAGATATCCTCACCGGCTCTATCGACGGCGTGCCGGACATCTACAAAGCAATGATCGACGGCGAAGCCAACGCCAGCGTGGAGCTGACGCCAAACATGGCGGGCCCGGCATTCGACGCGCTGGAGAAATTCAAGAAAGACGGCACGATGCCTGAGAAGGTGACGGTCACCAAGTCCACGCTCTACCTGCCTGATACGGCGAAAGAAGAGTTAGAGAAGAAGAAAAATATGGGCTACTGATGCCTTCACCCCTCACCCCAGCCCTCTCCCGGAGGGGAGAGGGAAAAGGGCGGTTTGGGCAGAAATTTATAGACTGGCACGAATAGTCCCCTCTCCCCTCCGGGGAGAGGGTCAGGGTGAGGGGGAAACCATGACCACTGAACAACACCAGGAAATCCTCCGCACAGAGGGCTTAAGCAAATTCTTCCCCGGCGTAAAGGCGCTGGATAACGTTGATTTCAGCCTTCGGCGCGGTGAGATCATGGCGCTGCTGGGCGAGAACGGCGCGGGAAAATCGACGCTGATTAAATCCCTCACCGGCGTTTATCACGCAGATCGCGGCACCATCTGGCTGGAAGGCAACGCCATTTCGCCGAAAAATACCGCCCATGCCCAGCAGCTGGGGATCGGGACGGTGTACCAGGAAGTGAACCTGCTGCCGAATATGTCGGTGGCGGATAATCTGTTTATTGGCCGTGAGCCGCGACGTTTTGGCCTGCTGCGCCGCAAAGAGATGGAGGCGCGGGCGACAAAGCTGATGGAATCGTACGGCTTCTCCCTCGACGTCCGCGAGCCGCTGAACCGCTTTTCCGTGGCGATGCAGCAGATCGTCGCCATCTGTCGCGCGATCGATCTCTCCGCGAAGGTACTCATCCTCGACGAACCCACCGCCAGCCTCGATACCCAGGAAGTGGAGATGCTCTTTACCCTGATGCGCCAGCTGCGCGATCAGGGCGTCAGCCTGATCTTCGTTACCCACTTCCTCGATCAGGTATATGAGGTAAGCGATCGCATCACGGTGCTGCGCAACGGCAGCTTTGTCGGCTGCCGCGAAACCTGCGAGCTGCCGCAGATCGAACTGGTGAAAATGATGCTGGGCCGCGAGCTGGAAACCAACGCCCTTCAGCGCGCCGGGCGCACGCTGCTCAGCGAGAAACCGGTCGCCGCGTTCAGCGATTACGGCAAGAAAGGCGTGATATCGCCGTTTAATCTGGAAGTCCGCCCGGGGGAAATTGTCGGGCTGGCGGGCCTGCTGGGCTCCGGCCGGACCGAAACTGCCGAGGTGATCTTCGGGATCAAGCCGGCCGACAGCGGCACCGCGCTGATCAAGGGTAAACCGCAAACCCTGCGATCGCCGCATCAGGCCTCCTGTCTCGGCGTCGGCTTCTGCCCGGAAGACCGGAAAACGGACGGCATTATTGCCGCAGCCTCGGTGCGGGAAAATATCATCCTGGCGCTGCAGGCCCAGCGCGGCTGGCTGCGCCCGATCCCCCGTAAAGAGCAAAACGCCATCGCCGAGCGCTTTATCCGCCAGCTCGGCATCCGCACGCCGAGCGCGGAACAGCCTATTGAGTTCCTCTCCGGCGGTAACCAGCAGAAGGTTCTCCTCTCCCGCTGGCTGCTGACCAAACCCCAGTTCCTGATCCTCGACGAACCGACCCGCGGCATTGACGTGGGGGCGCACGCCGAAATTATCCGGCTTATTGAAACCCTGTGCGCGGACGGTCTGGCGCTGCTGGTTATTTCGTCCGAGCTGGAAGAGCTGGTGGGCTATGCCGATCGCGTCATCATCATGCGCGATCGCAAACAGGTGGCAGAGATCCCGCTGGATAAGCTGTCCGTTCCGGCGATCATGAATGCCATCGCGGCATAAGGAGTAAATCGTGATGCCCCGTTCGCTTTCGCAAACCGGTGAGTCAAAGCGCCGATTCAGCTGGCCAACCGGCACGCCGCAAATCGCAGCGCTGCTGGTTGTTCTGCTGGTTGATAGCCTGGTCGCGCCGCATTTCTTCCAGATTATCGTGCAGGATGGTCGCCTGTTTGGCAGCCCGATAGACATTCTAAACCGTGCCGCGCCGGTGGCGCTGCTGGCCATCGGGATGACGCTGGTCATCGCCACCGGCGGGATTGATCTCTCCGTCGGCGCGGTGATGGCCATCGCCGGGGCCACGGCAGCTTCCATGACCGTGTCCGGACACAGCCTGCCGGTGGTACTGCTGGCGGCCTTAGGCACCGGCGTGCTGGCCGGATTATGGAACGGCATTCTGGTGGCGGTGCTGAAAATTCAGCCCTTTGTCGCCACCCTTATCTTAATGGTGGCCGGGCGCGGCGTGGCGCAGCTGATTACCTCCGGACAGATTGTCACCTTTAACTCGCCGAGCCTGGCGTGGATCGGGAGCGGCAACCTGCTGTTCTTCCCGACGCCGGTGATCGTTGCCCTGGTCACGCTCATTGTCTTCTGGCTTTTCACCCGCAAAACGGCGCTGGGCATGTTCATTGAAGCCGTCGGGATCAACATCCGCGCCGCGCGCAACGCCGGGGTCAACACCCGCCTGATGGTGATGCTGACCTACGTGCTGAGCGGCGTCTGCGCCGCCATCGCCGGGGTCATCGTCGCGGCGGATATTCGCGGGGCCGATGCAAACAACGCGGGGCTCTGGCTGGAGCTGGACGCGATCCTCGCGGTGGTGATCGGCGGCGGGTCTCTGATGGGCGGGCGCTTTAACCTGCTGCTCTCGGTGATTGGCGCGCTGATCATTCAGGGAATGAACACCGGGATCCTGCTTTCGGGGTTTCAGCCGGAACTCAACCAGGTGGTGAAAGCGGTGGTCGTGCTTTGCGTGCTGATCGTCCAGTCGCCGCGCTTTGTCAGCATCATTAAGGGGATCCGTGGCCATGATAAAACGTAATTTACCGTTGATGATCACGCTGGGCGTGTTTGTGCTGGGGTATCTCTACTGCCTCACCCAATTCCCCGGTTTTGCGTCGACGCGCGTGATTTGCAATATCCTGACCGATAACGCCTTTTTAGGCATTATCGCCGTCGGCATGACCTTTGTGATCCTCTCCGGCGGGATCGATCTCTCCGTCGGGTCGGTGATCGCGTTTACGGGCGTGTTCCTCGCGAAGGCGATCGGCTTCTGGGGGATCTCTCCGCTGGTGGCGTTTCCGCTGGTGCTGGCGATGGGCTGTGCGTTTGGCGCCTTTATGGGGCTGCTGATCGACGCGTTAAAAATCCCGGCGTTTATCATTACCCTCGCGGGAATGTTCTTCCTGCGCGGGGTGAGCTATCTGGTGTCGGAAGAATCGATTCCGATTAACCATCCGGTGTACGACACGCTCTCCAGCCTGGCGTGGAAAATTCCCGGCGGCGGCCGCCTGAGCGCGATGGGGCTGCTGATGCTGGGCGTGGTGGTGATTGGCATCTTCCTCGCCCATCGTACCCGGTTTGGCAATCAGGTTTACGCCATCGGCGGTAGCGCCACGTCGGCAAACCTGATGGGGATCTCCACCCGCAGCACCACCATCCGCATCTATATGCTCTCGACCGGCCTGGCGACGCTGGCGGGTATCGTCTTCTCGGTGTATACCCAGGCGGGCTATGCCCTTGCAGGCGTGGGCGTGGAGCTGGATGCGATTGCTTCTGTGGTCATCGGCGGCACGCTGCTGAGCGGCGGGGTGGGGACCGTGCTGGGAACGCTGTTCGGCGTGGCTATCCAGGGGCTGATACAAACCTATATCAACTTTGACGGCACGCTCAGCTCCTGGTGGACGAAAATCGCCATCGGCATATTGCTGTTTATTTTTATTGCCCTGCAGCGCGGTCTTACGGTGCTCTGGGAGAACCGCCAAAGCTCACCTGTTACCCGCGTAAACACATCGGTAACAGAGCGATAACACGCTGAATTTGCTTAAAGTCTAAACATTTTCCGGTAGCGGCCGATACTCTTTTTTTATGCCCAGAAATATCTCGCTACCGGAAATAATATCATGCTTAAAACGCTATCGATTCGTACCGGCTTGCTCTCTTTACTGGCCGTTATGACCCTTCTGCTGCTGATTGTCAGCGGCATTGGCATTTATGCCCTCACACAGAGTTCTTCTTCACTGCAGCGTATTAATCACCTTCAGGGTGAGCAGATGGTGCAGCTCAATTCAGGCTATACGCTGATCCTGCGCGCGCGCAATGAGGCGGGCCAGGCCGTCCGCATGATGGAAATCGGCATGCTGGACGATGCGGCCAAAGCGGTAAAAAACATCAATCAGGAAGTTGCCCTGGCCCAGAAAACGCTGAAAGGCGTGATCGACGGCGGCGTGGCTGACGAGCAGGGGCAACAGCTGCTCGATAAAGTGGCGGCCAGCCTGGCGACCTATAGCCAGCAGGGGATCAACCCGATGCTGAAAACCCTGAATGACCAGAGCGCGGACGGGTACTACGATCTTCTGGAGAAGACGCTGATTCCGGTGGCGAAGCAGTTTGATAACGATATGCAGGCGTTTCAGAAATGGAGCGAAGCGCGTGGTCAGGCGGAAGTGAGTGCCGTGCAGGCGAGTAAAACCCGCGTACTGATCCTGATTATCGTCGCAGCGCTGCTGACGGCGGGAATCATCGTGCTCGCGTGGCTGGTGCTGCGCCATATGCTGCTCAAGCCGCTTTCGGCATCGATCGCTCAGCTGGAGAACGTGGCGGCGGGGGATTTAACCCATACGCTGAATGCCCCCGCGAGCCAGGAGTTTAACC
>NZ_QFXN01000197.1:0-4204 GCF_003144775.1 Enterobacter sp. CGMCC 5087
AACGCGGTGATAGAGGAGATGCGCCAGTCGCTGATGAACTCGGTTATGCGGGTACGCGATGCCAGCGCGCAAATTGACACCGGTAGCCGCGAGCTGACGCTGGGAAACCGCGATCTTGCCGAGCGTACGGAATCCACCGCCACGTCGCTGGAGCAGACGGCGGCCAGCATGGAACAGATCACCGCCACGGTGAAGCTCAACGCCGATAACGCCGAGCAGGCGCACCAGCTGGCGAAGTCGGTGTCCGACACGGCCGATCACGGCAGCGAAATGGTCTGCTACGTAATTGAAAAAATGCGCGATATCTCGGGTAGCTCGGCGCGCATCGCCGACATCCTGAGCGTGATCGACGGTATTGCCTTCCAGACCAATATCCTGGCGCTTAACGCCTCCGTGGAAGCGGCGCGCGCGGGCGAGCAGGGGCGCGGGTTTGCCGTCGTCGCGGGCGAAGTGCGAAACCTTGCCAGCCGCAGCGCCGACGCGGCGAAAGAGATCCGATCGCTTATCAGCGATTCGCAGACCCACGTTAACGAGGGCAGCGAGCTGGCCCAGCAGGCTGGCGAAACCATGGACGAAATCGCAACAGAAGTGCTGCGCATGACCAAATTGATGCGTGAGATTGCGACCGCGTCTCAGGAGCAGAGCCGTGGTATTGAGCAGGTGAATATTGCGGTGAATCAGATGGACGAAACCGCGCAGCAGAATGCGGCGCTGGTGCAGCAATCCTCCGCCGCGACCCGCTCCCTTGAGGAGCAGTCGCGTCAGCTGATGGAAGCCATGTCATCATTCAAAGTGACGACTCAGACCGCTGCATAATATTACCCAGCCCCGGTACGTTCTGTGCCGGGGTTTTATTTTTTCCGGAATTAACTGCCGCAATATTATCGTGAATATCACCCATTAATATTTCCAGCGAACTGGTTAAGGCTAACGCTTTTTCCGTCGGTTCAAGGTATAAACCTTTGCGGAAAAATAACGGTTCATCAAAGAGTTGATTAAAACGCTTTAAGGCCAGGCTCACCGCCGGACGTGACATCTCCAGACGCAAAGAGGCTTTTGCCATGCTGCCGCAGCGGACGACTTCAATAAATACAGGGATAAGATTTAAATCAATGCCGGTATTAGCACGGGAATAATTTTTCATTGCGATTCTGCTCCACGAAATATCTATCAAACTGTTATGGAAATAATGCAGGAGCAGTGGTGAATATTAAAGCATGTTTTTTATAAACACTTATACGGTAAAATATATAAATGACCAGGGGAGCCAGAACGGCTCCCCTGTAGAGAGGCATTACGCGTCCGGGTACTCACGGATAAAACGTTCAACGTCTTCAACCATGTGGTTGTTGCCGACGAAGAATGAACGGCGCTGGTGAAGGCTTTCCGGCACGATATCCAGAATACGCTCTTTACCGTCGCTCGCCTTGCCGCCCGCCTGTTCGGCGAGGAACGCCATCGGGTTGCACTCGTACAGCAGACGCAGCTTCCCGTCCGGGTGGCTGGCGGTGCTTGGGTAGAGGTAGATACCGCCTTTCAGCAGGTTACGGTGGAAATCCGCGACCAGAGAGCCAATATAGCGGGACGTGTACGGGCGCTGGGTTGCTTTATCTTCTTCCTGGCAGAATTTAATGTACTTCTTCACGCCGTTCGGGAAGCGGATGTAGTTGCCTTCGTTGATGGAGTAGGTGTTGCCCTTCTCCGGGAAGCGCATGCGTTCCTGGCTCAGGCAGAAAACGCCCAGGGAAGGATCGTACGTAAAGGCGTGAACCCCGCATCCGGTGGTATAGACCAGCATGGTGGAGGAGCCATAAACGACGTAACCGGCAGCAACCTGGTTAATGCCCGGCTGCAGGAAGTCTTCTTCGGTTACCGGCGTGCCGACAGGCGTGACGCGGCGGTAGATGGAGAAAATGGTACCGACAGAAACGTTAACGTCGATGTTTGAGGAACCGTCGAGCGGATCCATCAGAACAACGTATTTAGCGTGTTCACACCCTTCGAAAACAACAATTTCATCTTCTTCTTCGGAGGCGATACCCGCAACGATGTCGCGCGCGCGCAGTGCAGCTTTCAGTTTTTCATTTGCGAACAGATCGAGCTTCTGTTGAACCTCGCCCTGAACGTTCTCGGCACCGCTGGCACCCAGGATATCGACCAGACCGGCCTTGTTGATATCACGGTGGATGATCTTAGCGCCCAGCTTTATTGCCGACAGCAAAGCAGTGAGTTCACCGGTAGCATGAGAGAACTCGTGCTGCTTTTCGACAATAAATTCACCTAACGTTTTCATAACACTTTCCCTGCATCTTTGTGAGTAGAGCGATTGTATGTTCACTAAAACGACTAAAGCCCAACAATCTTAACAAACATTCAAATATTAGCGCAGAGGTGAATCGCGCCAGCAACATACGGATTTACCTGAAATGCGTTTCACAGCCGCTAACATGTGAGTAAAATGTGCGCCACATTGAAGAAGGATAGTGACGTATGCGCATTCATATATTGGGGATTTGTGGCACTTTCATGGGCGGACTGGCAATGCTGGCGCGCTCGCTGGGCCATGAAGTGACGGGTTCGGACGCCAATGTGTATCCGCCAATGAGCACACTTCTGGAGAAACAGGGCATCTCGTTAATTCAGGGCTACGATGCCAGCCAGCTGGATCCCGAGCCGGACCTGGTGATCATCGGCAACGCCATGACCCGCGGCAATCCGTGCGTCGAGGCGGTTCTGGAACGCAATATTCCGTTCATGTCCGGTCCGCAGTGGCTGCATGACTTCGTCCTGCGCGACCGCTGGGTGGTTGCCGTTGCCGGTACCCATGGCAAAACCACGACCGCAGGGATGGCGACCTGGATCCTCGAAGCCTGCGGCTACAAGCCGGGCTTCGTGATTGGCGGCGTACCGGGTAATTTCGACGTCTCCGCACGTCTGGGTGACAGCCCGTTCTTCGTGATCGAAGCCGACGAATACGACTGCGCGTTCTTCGACAAGCGCTCCAAGTTCGTGCATTACTGCCCGCGCACGCTGATCCTCAACAACCTTGAGTTTGACCACGCGGATATTTTTGACGACCTGAAAGCGATCCAGAAACAGTTCCACCACCTGGTGCGCATTGTTCCGGGCCAGGGGCGCATCATCCTGCCGGAAAACGACATCAACCTGAAGCAGACGATGGCGATGGGCTGCTGGAGCGAGCAGGAGCTGGTGGGCGAGCAGGGCCACTGGCAGGCGAAGAAGCTCAACGCCGATGCCTCCGAGTGGGAAGTGCTGCTCGACGGTGAAAAAGTGGGTGAGGTGAAGTGGGGCCTG
This sequence comes from Enterobacter sp. CGMCC 5087, assembly GCF_003144775.1. Lineage (NCBI taxonomy): Bacteria > Pseudomonadati > Pseudomonadota > Gammaproteobacteria > Enterobacterales > Enterobacteriaceae > Enterobacter > Enterobacter sp. CGMCC 5087. The sequence continues at coordinate 3,316 of NZ_QFXN01000197.1, forward strand.
GTGGGCGAGCACAACATGCACAACGGCCTGATGGCCATTGCTGCGGCGCGTCACGTGGGCGTTCAGCCTGCGGATGCGGCCAATGCGCTAGGTTCGTTTATCAATGCCCGTCGCCGCCTGGAGCTGCGCGGTGAAGCCCACGGCGTTAGCGTGTATGACGATTTCGCGCACCACCCAACGGCCATTCTGGCGACGCTTGCCGCCCTGCGCGGCAAGGTCGGCGGGACGGCCCGCATTCTGGCGGTGCTGGAACCGCGCTCGAACACCATGAAGATGGGCATCTGCAAAGACGATCTCGCGCCGTCATTAGGACGCGCCGATGAGGTCTTCCTGCTGCAGCCGCAGCATATTCCGTGGCAGGTGGCGGAAGTGGCCGACGCCTGCATTCAGCCTGCGCACTGGAGCGCGGATGTGGATGCGCTCGCGGATATGGTGGTGAAAGCCGCTCAGCCAGGCGACCACATTCTGGTGATGAGCAACGGCGGTTTTGGTGGGATCCATCAGAAGCTGCTGGACGGTCTGGCGAAGAAAGCGGACGTGGCCGCGGAGTAAAAAAAAGCCCGGTGGCGCTTACGCTTACCGGGCCTACTTTCCCGTGTTTCCTCCTTCGCCCCTCCGGGGAGAGGGCCGGGGTGAGGGGGAAGAGATTACTCTTCGTTCTCAGACAGCTCGCGCAGATACTGGAAAATCAGGCGCGCAGACTTCGGCGGCTTATTCCCTTCTTTCTCTTTCTTCGCGTTGCGGATCAAGGAACGCAGCTGCTGGCGGTCGGCATCCGGCCACAGGTTCAGCACTTCCGGCACGGCGTCATCACCCTGTTCAATCAGACGATCGCGGATCTGCTCCAGCTTATGGAACAGCGCAACCTGCTGGTTGTGGCGGGTTTTTT
>NZ_QFXN01000198.1:0-34492 GCF_003144775.1 Enterobacter sp. CGMCC 5087
GATAAGCTGAAGCTGGCGACGACGGCCTTCTTTTTTGATTTTCTGTGCCAGTTCAATGGCATCGCGCAGATCCTGGTCGAGCGGGATCTTGTCCAGCGCGTTTTTACCCAGTTCTACCATTTCCGCGCCAAGCTGTTTTAACTCTTCGGCGTCACGTTTAATTTCACTTTTACTGACCCAGATGATCTCATCATCTTCGTCTTCGATGTCATCACCGGGAACGTCGTCGAGCCAGTCTTCGGGCTGCTTAGTCATGTCAGGCTCCTTAAAAAAAGAGGCTAATGTTACCAGTTAAGACGCGCACTGAAAAACGGTTCTCTGTTAGACTTCAGTTAACTCTCTCTTACAGTATGGCATTTGCGATGAAAGTAACCTCACAAGTTGAAGCGCAGCGTAAGATTCTGGAAGAAGCCGTCTCCACCGCGCTGATGCTTGCTTCAGAAAAATCAGATGGCGCCGAAGTGGCGGTCAGCAAAACCACCGGCATCAGCGTAAGTACCCGCTATGGTGAAGTGGAGAACGTAGAATTCAACAGCGATGGCGCGCTTGGGATCACGGTGTATCACCAGAACCGCAAAGGCAGCGCGTCATCCACCGATCTCAGCCCGGATGCCATTGCCCGCACGGTGCAGGCTGCGCTGGATATCGCCCGTTATACCTCCCCGGATCCTTACGCAGGCGTGGCGGATAAAGACCTGCTGGCGTTTGACGCGCCGGATCTCGATCTTTTCCACCCGGCGGAAGTGACCCCGGACGAAGCGATCGAACTGGCCGCGCGCGCCGAGCAGGCTTCCCTGCAGGCCGATAAGCGCATCACCAATACCGAAGGCGGCAGCTTTAACAGCCACTACGGCATCAAAGTCTTCGGCAACAGCCACGGCATGCTGCAGGGCTACTGCTCCACCCGTCATTCGCTCTCCAGCTGCGTGATCGCCGAAGAGAACGGTGACATGGAGCGTGACTACGCCTACACCATTGGCCGCGCGCTGGGGGACTTGCAGTCTCCTGAGTGGGTGGGTAAAGAGTGTGCCGAACGCACGCTGTCACGCCTGTCGCCGCGTAAACTCTCCACCATGAAGGCCCCGGTCATTTTTGCCAACGAAGTGGCAACCGGTCTGTTTGGCCATCTGGTGGGCGCTATCGCGGGCGGCTCGGTTTACCGTAAATCGACCTTCCTGCTCGACTCGCTGGGCAAGCAGATCCTGCCGGAATGGCTCACCATTGAAGAACATCCGCACCTGCTGAAAGGGCTGGCCTCCACGCCGTTCGACAGCGAAGGCGTGCGCACCGAACGTCGCGATATCATCAAAGACGGTATTCTGACCCAGTGGCTGCTGACCAACTACTCCGCGCGCAAGCTGGGGCTGAAAAGCACCGGACACGCTGGCGGCATCCACAACTGGCGCATTGCCGGACAGGGCCTGAACTTTGAGCAGATGCTGAAAGAGATGGGCACCGGCCTGGTCGTCACGGAACTGATGGGGCAGGGCGTAAGCGGCATCACCGGAGACTACTCGCGCGGCGCGGCGGGCTTCTGGGTGGAAAACGGCGAAATCCAGTATCCGGTGAGCGAAATTACTATCGCCGGCAACCTGAAAGACATGTGGCGCAATATCGTTACGGTCGGTAACGATATTGAAACACGTAGCAATATACAGTGTGGTTCTGTATTACTCCCGGAAATGAAAATCGCCGGACAATAGAGATAGCGTTTTGTTAATAATAAAAAAGGAAGTGAGCAATGCGTAAACATCTGTTAGCGATCGTCGCGGCTTCAACGCTGGTTCTTGGCTCTTCTGCGTTTGCTGCCGATCTTGAAGACGACATGGGCATCCTCGGGCAAAACCTGAAGGTGGTGCAGAAAACCGACAATGCGGCTGAAATGAAAGACGCGCTGACCAAAATGCGTGAAGCGGCGCTGGACGCACAAAAAGCGACGCCTCCGAAGCTGGAAAGCAAAGCGGCAGACAGTGCAGAGATGAAAGACTACCGCCACGGCTTTGACGTGCTGGTCGGCCAGATCGACGGCGCGCTGAAGCTCGCTAACGAAGGCAAAGTGAAGGAAGCCCAGGCGGCGGCCGAGCAGTTTGTGACGACCCGTAATACGTATCACAAGAAATACCGTTAACCGATCGCGCATCTGACAAACAACCAGCGGGGGCCAGTGGCCCCCGTTTTTTTGCGCGGTAATAAGTAAACCCTATCGCCATCACATTTTTGCGTCACCACGCCTGAACGTTTTCGTTTCCCCGGCGCGCGTTTTGCCGCTGGAATACGTGATATTAATCACGCAAATGCCGTGATTAATCCAGATTCACCGTATTTATGTGGCACAGATCACTGCTGCGGCTCCCCTTTCCACTTCGAAGTGGAAAACAACTCGCTACAAACAATTCCCCCCCAACGTTAGTTTTATTCCAGAGCCATTAACGGGGTAAGACCAGTGATTAACGGAGCGGTAATGAACGACGTTGGGGAACAGGCAGAGCAAACAGAACAGCTCGCGAACACCATGCTGCAGCAGGTTTATGCCCTGCTGGCCCGGAACAACATCATCCCCAATGCGGTACAGGAGCAGATGCTTACTTCCCACGTGCGCGCCATGGCGCACCGGTCCGTGACCGGCGAGCCGCTGCCGGAGGTTGAAGCAGAGCTGTTTGACGAAATTTCACCGGATTCAATGCGGCTTGCCCGTGAAGTGGTGGCGCAGTTTGGCAATCTTCCTGATGAAGAAGCCTGGCTGCTCTCCGTTCACTTTGAAGTCGCGAAAGACAACCTTTAAGGAGCAACACATGGAACAGATTACAGTCGTGATTGGCGATCGCCTGGGTAAAGGTCAGAAGGTGGCGGCCGGTGTGGAAAAAGCAGGTGGACGCGCGGTTGTCGTACCGGGCATGGCGGCAGACATGAAGCTCGGCGACGTGATGAAAGCGGAAAACGCCACCTTCGGCATCTCCTTCTGCGGCAGCGGCGGCGCGGGTGCCATCACCGCCCAGACCAAATATGGCTACAAGGCCAAATACGGTATGCGTTCCGTGGATGAAGGCGTCACCGCCATCAACGAAGGCTGCAACGTGCTGGGCTTTGGCTTTATGGATAAAGAAGAGCTGGGCGAGCGTCTGGTACAGGCGTGGCAGAAAAAATACGGCGCATAAGCATGAAAGAACAGTTCACAACCACGGTGAGAGTGAAGGGGAAGGGCGACGCCAAAGCGCGCGCCTTTGCCGACGCGCTCAACCACGTTCAGGCCGCGGTGATGAAAGCCTCACCGCATATCTTACTGCGTATTGAGCCACAGGATGTGCAGGTCGTTCAGGCGCAAGAAGCGGTGCGTAAAGAAGCCTTTCTGTTCTTCTTTCTGCGCCGGGAAAGACGCACCTACAGCGTGGAGCTGGATGTGACCGTCAACGTGACCGCTATCAATCTTGACCAGGTGGATTTCGTCACGCAACGCTGATTATTCATAAAAGGGCAGACTGATGTTCTTAATTATATTAATAAAATCGCTCATCATTGGCGGCCTGGTTGGCGTCGGTGTTGGCGCCGGGGCTGCACGCATGTTTCATGCGCCTACCACTCAGGGTATGGGCGCGTTTCGTACGTTGGGGGAACTGAACTCCTGTGAAGGGGATCCGGCGTCCCACTTCTCCTTTGGGTTAGGTTTCTTCTTTAACGCCTGGGCCTCTTCCGTGGCCGCAGGTGCCTTCACACAGGACGTTGACCACCGCATCATCCCGAACTGGGGTGCTGCTGCACTGATGATAAAAAACCGTAACGTCGGCGAAACGTTGCACGACCCGCGCAAAATGGCGATTGCCTGCGGCGTGATTGGCATGCTCGTCGTCACCTTCCTGAACCTGACCGCCTCCTCCGTTCCGGCAGCGCTTCAGGTCACCGCCGTGAAGGTGCTGGTACCGGCGGCAAACCTGCTGGTGAACACCGTGATGCCGGTGATCTTCTGGCTGGCGGCCATCGACGCGGGTAAAAAATCGGGCTTCTGGGCCACCATCTTTGGCGGCGCGGCGCAGCTGATCATGGGCAACGCCGTACCGGGCCTGGTGCTGGGGATCCTGATCGGGAAAGGCGTGGAAGAGAGCGGCTGGAACCACGTCACCAAAGTGATGATGGCGGCGATCGTCCTGCTCTTCGTGCTGAGCGGCTTCTTCCGCGGCTTCGACATGAAGATGATCGAATCCTTCCATCTGACCGTGCCGAACTGGCTCGACATGATCCACAACTCGCTCAGCGGTAAATAACAGGAGCCTCTACATGGAACAGAATAAAGGTTTTTGGTATGCCGACTGGTCGTTCCCGATCTTCGTTGGCCTGCTCTCCTCCGGCGTTTTCGCCGGGACGCACATGTACTACCTCTACGGCATCGGCGCGTTTAACGAAGTGGCCTTCGTGGCGATGCTGAAAGCGGGGATCGATACCGGCGTCTACGGCGCGGTGGCGGCGTTCGGCGCGAGCTTCCTGTTCGCCCGTATTATCGAAGGGTCGCTGGTGGGGATTCTCGACATCGGCGGCGCCATCCAGACCGGCGTGGGCCTCGGCGTTCCGGCGCTGCTGCTGGGCGCGGGCATCATGTTCCCGGTGACCAACTTCATTGCCGCGCTGATTACCGGCCTGGTGATTGGTCTGGCGATTGGTTACGTCATCATCCTGGCGCGTAAGTTCACCATCAACCAGAGCAACTCCACCTACGGCGCAGACGTGATGATGGGCGCGGGTAACGCCTCCGGTCGTTTCCTCGGGCCGTTGATTATCCTCAGCGCCATGACCGCCTCCATTCCTATCGGCGTCGGTTCCCTGCTGGGGGCGCTGGTGTTCTACATCTGGCAGAAGCCGATCACCGGTGGCGCCATTCTCGGCGCGATGCTGTTGGGCTGGCTGTTCCCGGTCGCCCTTTAATACCCGCGGGCGCTCAGGCGCCCGCCTTATCAGGAGATCCTCATGTTTGATTTACTCCTGCGCCGTGCGCGCCTTGCCGACGATACCCTGACCGATATCGCCATTCAGGACGGGAAAATTGCCGCGACGGGCGACATTGACGCTCCCGCCCGCAAGACGGTGGAGCTTAACGGCGACGTGTTCGTCAGCGCAGGCTGGATTGACTCTCACGTTCACTGTTACCCGAACTCCCCGATTTACCACGACGAGCCGGACAGCGTGGGTATTGCCACCGGCGTCACCTCCGTAGTGGACGCGGGCAGTACCGGTGCCGACGACGTGGACGATTTCTATGACATCACCCGCAGGGCCTCCACCGAGGTGTTTGCCCTGCTGAACATCTCCCGCGTGGGGCTGATTGCCCAGAACGAGCTGGCCAACATGGCGAATATCGACGCTGACGCGGTGAAGCAGGCGGTGAAGCGCCACCCTGATTTTATCGTCGGCCTGAAGGCGCGCATGAGCAGCAGCGTGGTCGGTGAAAATGGCATTACGCCGCTGGAGCGCGCCAAAGCCATTCAGAAAGAGAACGGCGACCTGCCGCTGATGGTGCACATCGGCAACAACCCGCCGAACCTCGACGAAATTGCCGAACTGCTGAGCTCCGGCGACATCATCACCCACTGCTACAACGGCAAACCCAACCGCATTCTGACGCCCTCCGGCGAGCTGCGCGCCTCCATCACCTCCGCCCTGAAGCGCGGCGTGCGTCTGGACGTCGGCCACGGCACGGCGAGCTTCAGCTTTGAGGTGGCGAAACGCGCCATCGCGATGGGCATTCTGCCGCACACCATCAGCTCGGATATCTACTGCCGCAACCGCATCAACGGCCCGGTGGGCTCGCTGGCAAGCGTGATGTCGAAGTTTCTCGCCATCGGCATGTCGCTGCCGCAGGTGATTGACTGCGTGACTGCGAACGCCGCCGACGGCCTGCGCCTGGCGCGCAAGGGCCGCATTCAGCCGGGTCTCGACGCCGACCTGACGCTGTTTACGCTCAAACGCCAGCCGACGGTGCTGACGGATGCCGAAAACGACAGCCTGCAGGCTGAACACATTCTGGTGCCGCTTGCCGCGATCCGCGCGGGCAAGGGCTACATGACCGAACAAGGGAGCACGGAACATGCCTTCGATTTATGAGAAGTACCATTTAAAGCAGGTTATCAACACATCTGGCCGAATGACGGCGCTGGGCGTCTCCACGCCGCGCCCGGAAGTAGTGCAGGCGGCGATGGACGGCATGAATCACTATTTCGAGATGAAGGATCTGGTCAATAAAACCGGGGAATACATCGCGAAGCTGCTGGATGTGGAAGGCGCGACGGTAGTTTCCTGCGCATCGGCGGGCATAGCCCAGTCGGTGGCGGCGGTGCTGGTCAAAGACAGCGACTGGCTGCTGGAAAACCTGCACGTGACCCCGATTGAGAACAACGAAATCGTTCTGCCGAAAGGCCACAACGTGAACTTTGGCGCGCCGGTGGGCACCATGGTGGCGCTGGGCGGCGGCAAGCTGGTGGAGGCGGGCTATGCCAACGAATGCTCCGCCGATCAGCTGGCGGCGGCGATCACCCCGCGCACGGCGGCGATCCTCTACATCAAATCTCACCACTGCGTGCAGAAAAGCATGCTCAGCGTTGGGCAGGCGGCTGTCGTGGCGCGCAAGCACGATCTCCCGCTGATCGTCGATGCGGCGGCGGAAGAAGATCTGCACGCGTACTACAGATCCGGTGCCGATCTGGTGATCTACAGCGGCGCGAAGGCGATTGAAGGCCCCACCAGCGGGCTGGTGATCGGCAAAACCCAGTACGTTGAGTGGGTTAAGCGCCAGACGGCGGGCATTGGCCGCGCCATGAAGGTGGGTAAAGAAGGCATTCTTGGCCTGACCTGCGCCATCGAACACTATCTGACGGCGACCAAAGAGAGCGGGGCCGAGATGGTGGCGAAGATGACGCCGTTTATCGAGGCGCTCAACACCCTGAACGGCGTGACCGCGCGCGTGGTCTGGGACAGCGCCGGTCGAGATATCGCCCGTACCGAGATTAAGTTCGACGAAGCCACGACCGGCGTCGGCACGGGCGATCTGGTGGCGAAGCTGAAGCAGGGCGAATACGCCATTTACTTCCGTGGCTACAAGGCCAACGAAGGGATTATCGAGGCGGACGTGCGCAGCGTGAACGCTGACCAGCTGAACATCGTCTACCGCCGCATTAGCGAAGTATTAGGACAGGAGAAAAACGCATGAAACTGACCCCCAACTTTTACCGTGACCGCGTCTGCCTGAACGTGCTGGCAGGATCGAAAGCCAACGCCAGCGCCATTTACGAGGCGGCGGAAGGTCACGTGCTGGTGGGCGTGCTCTCCAAAAATTACCCGGACGTGGCGAGCGCCGTTGCCGATATGCGTGAATATGCCGAGCTGATTGAGAACGCCCTCTCCGTTGGGCTGGGCGCGGGCGATCCGAACCAGTCTGCTATGGTGAGTGAAATCTCCCGTCAGGTGCAGCCGCAGCACGTTAACCAGGTCTTTACCGGCGTGGCCACCAGCCGCGCGCTGCTGGGGCAGAATGAGTCGGTGGTCAACGGTCTGGTCTCTCCAACCGGCACCGTCGGGATGGTCAAAATCTCCACCGGACCGCTGAGCAGCAACGCTCCGGACGGCATTGTGCCGGTTGAAACCGCGATTGCCCTGCTGAAGGATTTCGGCGGCAGCTCCGTCAAATACTTCCCGATGGGCGGCCTCAAGTGCCGTGACGAGTACAAAGCGGTGGCGGAAGCCTGCGCCCGTCACGACTTCTGGCTGGAGCCGACCGGAGGTATCGATCTGGAAAACTATGAGGAGATCCTGCAGATCGCCCTCGACGCGGGCGTGAGCAAAATCATCCCGCATATTTACAGCTCGATTATCGACAAAGCCAGCGGCGACACGCGCCCGGAAGACGTGCGTACGCTGCTTGCGATGACGAAGAAGCTGGTTAAGTAGTATCTGCCCTCACCCTAACCCTCTCCCTTTGGGAGAGGGCAGGGGTGAGGGAAAAAAACACACAAACCTGAAGGAGCCACCATGCATACCCGTACCCTGCTTGTTGCTTCACTCTCAATGTTCGCCACCGCCGCTATCGCCCAGCCGCAATATGCCTGGGTGGGCACCTACAACCCCAACGGCGAAGGGCTGTACCGCTTCACCGTTGACCCGCAAAGCGGCGCGCTGGCGAATAAAACGCTGGTGAGCAGGCTGCCGAACGCCGCGCAGCTGGCCGTCTCGCACGACGGCAAAACGCTGTATCTGGCAAGCGAAGTGGAGCAGGGCGTGGTGCAGGCGCTGCGGGTGGGGGATAACGGCCAGCTGAGCGAGCTGAATCAGGTGGCCTCCGGCGGCGCGGGGCCGGTTTACCTGTCGCTGACGCCGAACGGTCGCCATCTTCTGGTGGCGAACTACGTCAGCGGATCTATCGCAGTGCTGCCCGTTAAAGCAGACGGCAGCCTGGGTGAGGCTACGGATAAGCATCAGGATCAGGGCGAGCCGGGCGCGGCGAAGCCGGAAGCGGCAGCGGAGGGCAGCTTTGCCATCAGCGATCATAACGGTCCACACGCGCACATGATCGCCGCCGATCCGAGCGGGAAATACGTCTTTTCCACCGATCTTGGGCTGGATCGCCTCTACCAGTACCGTTTTGACGATCGAACAGGAAAGCTGACGCCGAACGATCCGCCGTTTATCAACGCCTCCTCAAAAGGCGCCGGGCCGCGCCACTTTGTCTTTACGCCAAAAGGCGATGCCCTGTGGCTGATTAACGAAGAGGCGTCTACGCTCACCCATTATACCGTGAGCACCAACGGCACCTTAAAAGAGGGCAAAACGCTTTCAGCCCTGCCGGAAGGCTACAAAGGCACCAGCTTTGCTGCCGGGCTCGCATTAAGCGCCGACGGTAAACAGCTGTATGTGGCTAACCGTTTGCATAACAGCATCGGGCACTTTACCGTAACAGCGGAGGGAACGCTGACGCATCAGGACGACGTCTGGACGCGCGGCGACTACCCGCGCACCCTGACGCTCGATAAGCAGGGGCGCTGGCTGTACGTCATGAACCAGCGCAGCGACAACATCACCCGTTTCCGCGTGGCGCAGGACGGGAAATTGAGCTTCGAGCCAGACTATACCCCGGTCGGCAGCCCATCCCAGATGGTCATTTCACCTTAAGCTGTAATAAGAGGACAAGCCCGTGCGATTTCCGAACCAACGTTTAGCGCAACTGTTCGATCTGTTGCAAAACGAGACGCTGCCGCAGGACGAGCTGGCGCAGCGGCTGTCGGTCTCCACGCGAACCGTCCGTGCCGATATCACCGCCCTGAACGCGCTGCTGGCAGGCCACGGCGCGCAGTTTATATTGAGCCGGGGCAACGGCTATCAGCTCAAAATTGATGATGCCCAGCGCTACCAGCAGCTGCAGGCATCCCACCCGCGCGCGCTGCGTATTCCCCGGACCGGGCCGGAGCGCGTGCACTATCTGGTGGTGCGTTTTCTGACTTCGGCATTTTCTCTTAAGCTCGAGGATCTGGCGGACGAGTGGTTCGTCAGCCGCGCCACGCTGCAAAGCGACATGGCCGAAGTGCGCGAGTGGTTTCACCGCTATAACCTGACGCTGGAAACGCGTCCGCGCCACGGCATGAAGCTGTTTGGCAGCGAGATGTCGACCCGCGCGTGCCTGACCGATCTGCTCTGGGAGCTGGCGCAGCAGGACAGCCTGAACCCGCTGGTGACCGATGTGGCGCTGAATGCGGGCGTGGCGGAGCAGATGGTGCCGGTGCTGCACGACGCCCTGACGCGCCACCACATTCGCCTGACCGATGAAGGCGAGCTGTTCCTGCGCCTGTACTGCGCGGTATCGGTACGTCGCATCAGCGAGGGCTATCCGCTGCCGGAATTCCACGCCGAAGACGTGGAAGAGAACGTGCGCGAGGCGGCTAAGGATATCGCCGTCACCATCCAGCAGCTGGCGGGCAAGGCGCTTTCGCCATCAGAGGAGAGCTGGCTGTGCGTGCACATTGCGGCGCGGCAGATTCAGGAGATTGCCCCGAGCGCAATTAACGCGGATGACGACGAAGCGCTGGTCAACTACATCCTGCGCTATATCAACACCCACTATAACTACAATCTGCTCAGCGACGCGCAGCTGCACGCGGACCTGCTTACGCACATCAAAACCATGATCACCCGCGTGCGGTATCAAATCATGATCCCCAATCCGCTGCTGGATAACATCAAGCAGCACTACCCGATGGCGTGGGACATGACCCTCGCGGCGGTGTCGAGCTGGGGAAAATACACGCCTTATGTGATCAGCGAAAACGAAATCGGCTTCCTGGTGCTGCATATCGGCGTCGGGCTGGAGCGCCACTACAACATCGGCTACCAGCGCCAGCCGCGCGTGCTGCTGGTGTGTGACGCAGGTAATGCCATGGTCCGCATGATTGAAGCGGTGCTGCAGCGCAAGTACCCGCAAATTGAGGTGGCCCGCACGCTCACCCTGCGCGAGTACGAGCTGGCGGAAACGATTAGCGAAGACTTTGTGATCGCCACCGCCCGCGTCAGCGAAAAGTCCAAACCGGTGGTGACGATCGCCCCGTTCCCGACCGATTACCAGTTAGAGCAGATCGGCAAGCTGGTGCTGGTGGACCGCACCCGCCCGTGGATGCTGGATAAATACTTCGACGCGGCCCATTTCCGCATTATCGACAAGCCCGTTGACCAGCAAACGCTGTTTCGCGAGCTGTGCGCGCAGCTTGAAGGCGAGGGGTTTGTCGGCGCGGAGTTTCTGGATTCGGTTGTTGAGCGTGAAGCCATCGTCAGCACCATGCTCGGCGACGGCATCGCGCTCCCGCACTCCCTCGGCCTGCTGGCGCAGAAAACGGTAGTCTATACCGTGCTCGCCCCGCACGGCGTTCAGTGGGGAGACGAAACCGCGCACGTCATCTTCCTGCTCGCCATCAGCAAAAGCGAGTACGAAGAGGCGATGGCGATTTACGATATTTTCGTCACCTTCCTGCGTGAACGGGCGATGTCGCGGCTCTGTAGCTGCGGAGATTTTGCCGAATTTAAGGCGGTGGCAATGGAGAGTTTGAGTCGGTTTTGAGGTAAGGGCGGACGGACAACATCCGCCTTTGTTCACCGCAGATGATGCACAACCTGGTTGCTGCTGCCGCGCCAAATCAGCGACGGGTCTTTTAAATCCTGCACGAACTTGCCGTCGACCAGGACGTTAATCAGATCCACCACTTCCATTTGCTGCGCGTTCAGCTCATCCAGCCTGTAGCCTGTCCAGACCCAGATATCTTTTCCCGTACACTCTGCCCGAATGCGCTTCACCAGCTTCAGGATCTCCGGCACGTTTTGCGGGTGCAGGGGGTCGCCGCCGGAGAGCGAGACCCCCTGACGGTGAATGCGCGTGTCGTTGAGGTCGTTGACGATCCGGTCTTCCATTTCGGCGGTGAACGGCATGCCGGAATTTAAGCGCCAGGTGCTTTTGTTGTAGCAGCCAGGGCATTCGTGGACGCAGCCTGAAACGAACAGGGTGCAGCGGGTGCCGGGGCCGTTGACGATGTCGACGGGGTAGTACTGGTGATAGTTCATAGCGTTAACCTGATGACCTCACCCCGGCCCTCTCCCACGGGGAGAGGGAGAAAACCGGAGTCAGGCTTAGCAATGTGCTCGATCGGTTCCCTCTCCCTTGAGCGAGAGGGGTAGAACCCTGCGCAGAACTTACCCGATCTGCCCATTCCCCAAATGCTTCACGCGACGCTTCACCTCTTCCTGCTTCCCGGCGTTAAACGGACGCGCGTCCGGGCTGCCGAGATAGCCGCATACGCGACGGGTCACGGATACGCGGGCCGCATCGTGGTTGCCGCATTTCGGGCAGGTAAAGCCTTTGCTCGTACACTCGAACTCGCCGGTAAAGCCGCACTCGTAGCACTCGTCGATTGGCGTGTTGGTCCCGTAATACGGCACGTGCTGATAGCTGTAATCCCACACGTCTTCCAGCGCCTTCAGGTTGTGCTGAATGTTCGGGTACTCGCCGTAGCAGATGAAGCCGCCGCTGGCGATCGGCGGATACGCCGCTTCGAAGTCGATCTTGTCGTACGGGTTCACCTTTTTCTCCACGTCGAGGTGGAAGCTGTTGGTGTAATATCCTTTGTCGGTCACGCCTTCCACGATCCCGAACTCGGCGGTGTCCAGACGGCAGAAGCGGTCGCACAGGTTCTCGCTCGGCGTGCTGTAGAGGCTAAACCCGTAGCCGGTTTCCTCTTTCCACTGGTCTACCGCGTCGCGCAGGCGCTTAACAATCGTAATGCCTTTCTCACGCAGGGCCTCGCTGTCGTACATATGCGTGTCGCCAGCCAATGCGTTGATGGTCTCGTGAATACCGATATAGCCCAGCGAAATCGACGCGCGACCGTTTTTGAAGATCTCAGACACGTCATCGTCCGCTTTCAGACGCACTCCGCAGGCCCCTTCCATATAGAGGATCGGCGCGACGCGGGCTTTGACCCCTTCAAGGCGCGCAATGCGGGTCATCAGCGCCTTACGCGCCAGCTGCAGACGCTCGTCCAGCAGCGTCCAGAATTCCGCTTCATTGCCTTTCGCCTCCAGCGCGATGCGCGGCAGGTTCAGGCTGATGACGCCCAGGTTGTTGCGCCCGTCGTGGATCTGCTCGCCGTTTTCATCTTCGTACACGCCGAGGAAGCTGCGGCAGCCCATTGGCGTTTTAAACGAACCGGTAACTTTCACAACCTGGTCGTAGTTCAGGATGTCCGGATACATGCGCTTGCTCGCGCACTCCAGCGCCAGCTGTTTGATGTCGTAGTTCGGATCGCCAAACTTGTGGTTCAGGCCGTCGCGGATGGCGAACACCAGTTTCGGGAACACCGCCGTTTTGCGGTTCTTGCCGAGGCCGGAAATACGGTTGCGAAGGATCGACTGCTGGATCAGGCGTGATTCCCAGCTGGTGCCCAGGCCAAAGCCGAAGGTCACAAACGGCGTCTGGCCGTTGGCGGTGTGCAGCGTGTTCACCTCATATTCCAGCGACTGGAAGGCATCGTAGCACTCTTTCTCGGTACGGGAGTGCGCGTAGCCGTCAGCGTCCGGGATCTGCCACTCTTCGGCCGTTTTACGGTGCTTGTTGAAGCTTGCCGTCACGAACGGGGCCAGCACTTCATCAATGCGGTTAATCGTGGTGCCGCCATAAATATGGCTGGCGACCTGGGCGATAATCTGCGCGGTGACGGCGGTGGCCGTGGAGATTGATTTTGGCGGTTCAATCTCGGCGTTACCCATTTTAAAACCGTGGGTCAGCATGCCCTTCAGGTCGATCAGCATGCAGTTGAACATGGGGAAGAACGGCGAATAGTCGAGATCGTGGTAGTGAATTTCACCACGCTCGTGCGCCGACACCACGTCGCGCGGCAGCAGGTGCTGACGGGCATAGTGTTTGGCGACGATACCGGCCAGCAGGTCGCGCTGGGTCGGGATCACTTTACTGTCTTTGTTGGCGTTTTCATTGAGCAGGGCGGAGTTGGTCTGCTCCACCAGGCCACGGATCTCCTGGTTCAGACGACCGCGCTTCTCACGCTGCACGTCACGATCGTGACGGTACTCAATGTAGGCACGCGCCAGCTGCTTGTAAGGCCCCGCCATCAGCTGGTTCTCAACCGCGGTCTGGATCTCGTTGATATCGACCTGGCTGCGTTCGTTCATCTGGCTGCTGACGACTTCTGCGACGGTGGCGCAGTAATCTGCGTCATCGACTCCCGCTGCTTTAGCTGCACGCAGAATGGCTTCCTGGATGCGCTCTGATTTAAACGGCACTTTACAGCCATCACGTTTCATCACATGCGGTGTCATGATCACTCCATTTTTTGAAAACAGGTTATCCACAGAGGTGGAGAAGTAATAACCGGGCGTATTCCCCGCCGGGCCAAAGACTTCCCGCGTTCCCAGCTCGTGTTATCCACAATTCCGGCCAGCGTAAGCGCCGTCTTGTTGTTGGAATAGTAGACGATAAATACAAGATGTTGGGTCGGCGTGCATTTTAAGTGCTACATATAGTGATTTGCATCAAACATGTTTGCGATTTATTTGATGCAGAACAAAGTAAAAAGACGAGAGTACAAACGACGGGCGCTTCAGCGATTGTAAAGGCGCGCGAGAAAAATCTGATTAATTATTCAACAAAAACAGTAAAGTAAGCCGGGTGCTGAGCCGCACCCGGCAGGGAAAGTTACTGCTGCAACCACCAGACGGCTTCAAACGGACGGAGTGACGTCGTTTGCGGTTCCGGGTAGTTACTCATCAGCGCCTGCGACCTATCGCTGAGAGCGTCTGTCTGCCATTCCTGCGGCGTAGGACTCAGGTTTGCCGCCACTATCAGCGTCTGCCCCTGCCACTGACGACGGTAGCACCAAAGGGAAGGATGTTCCGGAAGGAGATCTTGATAATCTCCCCACGTCAGCACCGGCAGGGTTTTGCGCAGGCTAATCAGCGACCGGTAGGTGTAGAACACCGAATCCGGGTCGTCCAGCGCCGCGCGGGCATTCACCGTCTCGTAGTTATCGCAGACGCCAATCCACGGCTCGCCCTCGGTAAAGCCCGCATTGTGCGACGCGTCCCACTGCATTGGGGTTCGCCCGTTATCGCGGGACTTACTCGCCAGAATCGCCAGCAATTCCTCAGGTTCGCGGCCGTTGGCGCGCAGTTCGGCGAACATGTTCAGGCTCTCCACGTCGCGGTAATCGGTGATGCGGCTGAAGTGCGGGTTGGTCATCCCCAGCTCCTCGCCCTGGTAGATATACGGCGTACCCTGCATGCCGTGCAGCACCATGCCGAGCATCTTCGCGGCAGCCACGCGGTGTTCCCCTTCATCACCAAAGCGCGACACGATGCGCGGCTGATCGTGGTTACACCAGAACAGCGCGTTCCAGGCCCTGTTGTGCATGCCCTGCTGCCAGTGGCGGAAGAGGGTTTTCAGCGCCACGAAGTCCGGCTTCGCCTGCGTCCACTTTTCGCCGCCGGGGTAGTCCACCTTCAGGTGATGGAAGTTAAAGGTCATTGACAGCTCGCTGCCGTCGAGCGAGGCGTACTGCTGGCAGTTCTCCAGCGAGGTCGAGGACATCTCGCCCACCGTCATCAGGTTGCGCGGGGTGAAGACGTCCCGGCTCATCTCCTGCAGATATTCGTGAACGCGCGGCCCGTCTGTGTAGAAGCGGCGGCCGTCGCCGGTGTTGTCGTCCGGGAAATCCTGATCTTTCGAAATCAGGTTAATCACGTCGAGACGCAAGCCGTCCACGCCGCGATCGGCCCAGAACTCGCACACCTTTTTCAGCTCCGCGCGCACTTCAGGGTTCTCCCAGTTGAGGTCCGCCTGCTCCGGGGCGAACAGGTGCAGGTAATACTGCTCGCTCTCGGCGTGCCAGCGCCAGGCGTTGCCGCCAAACTTGGAGCGCCAGTTGTTGGGAAGCTGCTCCGGCGTGCCGTCGCGCCAGATGTAGAACTGGCGGTACGGGCTCGCTTTGTTCAGCGACTCGCGGAACCAGGCGTGCTGCGTGGAGGTGTGGTTAAACACCATATCCAGCACGATGCGGATGCCGCGCTCGTGCGCCCGGGCAACCAGCTCGTCGAAATCATCCAGCGTGCCGTAGGCCGGGTCGATGGCGGTGTAATTCGCCACGTCGTAGCCGTTATCCACCTGCGGGGAGATATAAAACGGCGTCAGCCAGATGGCGTCGATGCCGAGGGTTTTCAGGTAGTCCAGACGCTTCGTCACGCCGCGCAGATCGCCGGTGCCGCTGCCGGTGGTGTCCTGGAAACTCTTTGGGTAAATCTGATAGATGACGCCGTTCTGCCACCAGTGAGGAAGGGTATTCATAATGCGTTCCTGCAAATGCGAAGGGGCGCAACTGCGCCCCGAAAGAAGAAGTTAAACAATCTGCAGCGAGCCCTGACGGAACTTACGCTGGTAAACCACGGTGGTGAGCGCCATTGGGACGATAATCGCGATGGCCATCGCCAGGGCAAACACCTGCCAGTAAGCGGGCTGGATGGAGAGAATGCCCGGCAGGCCGCCGACGCCAATCCCGTTCGCCATCACGCCGTTCAGACCACACACCAGGCCAGCCAGACCGGAACCGATCATCGCGCAGAGCATCGGGAAGCGGTACTTCAGGTTGATACCGTACATCGCCGGTTCGGTGACGCCGAGGTAGGCAGAGATGGCCGCCGGAACGGAGATCTCACGCTCGTTGTGCTTGCGGCTGACGATGATGATGCCGGTAACCGCTGACGCCTGGGCAATGTTAGACAGGGCGATAATCGGCCAGACCGGCGTGCCGCCGAGGCTCTGGATCATCTGCATATCAATGGCCAGCGTGGTCTGGTGCACGCCGGTGATCACCAGCGGGGCGTACAGGAAGCCAAACAGTGCGGCTCCAATCGGCGCGAAGCTGCCGGTCATCAGGTGACGCACCGCGAAGGCCACGCCGTCGCCGATCATGCGGCCAAACGGACCGATAAAGGCGTGCGCCAGGAACACCGCCAGAATCAGCGAGCAGACCGGCACCACCACCAGATAGAGGTAATCCGGCACGATGCGCTTCAGGCGCGTTTCAATAAAGCCCAGCGCCAGACCCGCCAGCAGGGCCGGAATGACCTGCGCCTGATAGCCCACTTTGGCGATAGTAAACAGGCCGAAGTTCCACACCTCAGGCACCTGCTGACCAAGTAAGTAAGCGTTCATTAACTGTGGAGAGACCAGCGTGACGCCCAGCACGATACCGAGAATCGGCGTGCCGCCCATCTTGCGCACCGCGGACCAGCAAATCCCGACTGGCAGATAGAAGAAGATCGCCTCGCCAATCAGCCACAGGAAATCGTAAACGGTTTTCAGCGCCGGATACATCTGCGCCAGGGTTTTGCCGTCGCTCATCGGTACATCGCCGATGACGTTACGGAAGCCTAAGATTAAGCCCCCGCTGATCAGCGCCGGCAGCAGCGGGAAGAAAATTTCCGCGAAGTGGGAAATCAGCTGCTCGTGCCACTTCATATTCTGGCGCGCGGCCTTCTTCGCCTGCTCTTTATCGGCGGAGGAGTGCCCGGTTGTCGCCAGCAGAGCCTGATAGTAATCGCCCACTTCGGTACCAATAACGACCTGGAACTGCCCGGCGTTGGTGAAGCAGCCTTTGACCATGGAAAGTTCTTCAATGGCCTTCGGGTTGGCTTTGGCCGGATCGTTCAGCACGAAGCGCAGGCGGGTAATGCAATGGCTGACGGTAGCGATGTTTTCGCGGCCACCGACCAGGACGATCAACTGATCGATATCTGCTTGTTTGACTTTACTCATCATGAAACCTCATGACAGATGGTGAGGGGTGTAATGACCTGAGCGCAAGCCTACTCCTTCAGCGTGACGGCGAAAATGGGAACGTTCCCGAAATCAGGCGAAGATCACAATAATCTGTTTTAGAGGGGTTACGAAAGGTGAGCGGGAATGACGATCTGACGGGGCTCTGAACGCCCGTTTATCTGCTCGATCAGCTGCGCGGCGGCCTGTCTGCCGGACTCGGCGTAGCCCGGATCGACGGTGATGATCTCCGGGTGCAGGAACTTCATCAGCGGCGTGCTGCCGACGCTCGCCACCTGCAGGTTATCGATGCGCTGCTCCTGCAGATATTTGCTCGCACCCAGCGCCAGGGTATCCGTGGCGCACACCAGCGCGGTGGTCTGCGGCGTCAGAACGCTGGCGGCCTGCTCGTAGCCCTGCTTCATGCCCAGCCCCGGCAGGGAGGCAACGGCGGAGAGATTGTGCTTTTTGCAAAAAGCCAGGTAGGCCTCATGACGGCGCTTGCCGGTGGTGACGTCCGCGTGCGGGACGCCGAGGAAGCTGATGTGGCGATGGCCTTCGTCAAACAGGCGCTGCATCAGGGTGATAATCGCGCCCTCGTCGTCATAGCAGACGGAGGCAAAACCGTGGGCATCGCGCGCCAGCAGCACCAGCGAAGGCTGCCATGGTTTTAGCATCTCGTCCTTAATGCCGGTAAAACCGAACAGCACCACGCCGTCAATGTTGCGCCGCTGGAGCATCCCCAGATGCTCTTCAACCAGCTGCACAGAGAACTGGCTCTCCATCATGATCGGATCATACCCCTGCTCGTAGAAGGCGGGCAGCATGGTCTGCACGGCGAGATTTTCCGACAGAGAGTCCAGACGCGAGACAATGATGGCGACGACTTTGTCACTCTGCCCGCGCATGGCGCGCGCGGAGCGGGAAGGGGAAAAACCGTGCTGATTCATGACCGCCTCAACGCGCTCGCGGGTGCGTTCGCTGACGCCGCTTTCGTTGTTCAGCACGCGTGAGACGGTCGATTTCCCCACGCCGCTTAAACGCGCGATGTCTTTAATCGTAAGGCGGTTCTGCATGCTGTATTCCCTGTAACAACGACGATGTAGTGAATTGAGCCTAATGCTATAGCGCGATTTCGCTATGGGCAAAGTCTGGTTTACGTTCGGTTTATTTGCAGGGGGGTATAATACCGCCCGAATCGTCATAAAGGGTATGCCTAAATCCCTGTACTGCGCGGCGACACCCTACTTTTTACTTACCGGAGGCTTCATGGATCCCGATCCCACACCTCTCCTGAACGGGAGAATGCGTTCTTTCCGGTAAGCCAGCTTTTGCTGTCTCACCGGCGTGAGGCAGCAACGTCTTAAACGTTCCTGCTTGAAAAATTGAGTGCCTCTCAGGTACGGCCTTGCCACGCCTGAAGGAATTGCTGCGTCCGCATTCGCGGATGCGGAGGAATGACTATGTTTAAAAATATCACCCGGCAGCTGCAGGCCCTGCTGAGCCGCCACCTGCCACACCGCCTTGTTCAGCGCGACCCGCTGCCAAACGCCAAAAACATGGCGGGGGCGGCGATCCCCGCGTCCCTGACCGAACGCTGCCTGAACGTGGCGGCGATGGATGAAAACGAAGTCTGGCGCGCGTTCGGCGGACACCCGGAAGGGCTAAACGCGGCTGAAGTGGAAAAAATCCGCGCCGTGCACGGCGATAACCAGATCCCGGCGCAAAAGCCTTCTCCGTGGTGGGTGCACCTGTGGCTCTGCTACCGCAACCCGTTCAACCTGCTGCTGACCGTGCTCGGCCTCATCTCCTACGCGACGGAAGATCTGTTTGCCGCAGGGGTGATTGCCCTGATGGTGGGTATCTCCACGCTGCTGAACTTTATTCAGGAGGCCCGCTCCACCAAAGCGGCGGACGCCCTGAAGGCGATGGTCAGCAACACCGCGACCGTCTCGCGCGTGATTAACGATCTCGGCGAAAACGCCTGGGTGGAGCTGCCTATCGACCAGCTGGTGCCGGGCGATCTGGTGAAGCTGGCCGCGGGGGACATGATCCCGGCGGATTTACGCATCATCCAGGCGCGCGATTTGTTCGTGGCGCAGGCCTCGCTGACCGGGGAATCCTTGCCCGTTGAAAAGGTAGCGCGCAGCCGCGACCCGCAGCAGATGAACCCGCTCGAGTGTGACACCCTGTGCTTTATGGGCACCACGGTGGTCAGCGGCACCGCGCAGGCGATTGTCACCGCCACCGGGGGCAACACCTGGTTTGGACAGCTTGCCGGGCGCGTCAGCGAGCAGGAGAGCGAGCCAAACGCCTTCCAGAAAGGGATTGGCCGCGTCAGCATGCTGCTGATCCGCTTTATGATGGTGATGACGCCGATCGTGCTGCTGATCAACGGCTACACCAAAGGCGACTGGTGGGAAGCGGCGCTGTTCGCGCTCTCCGTGGCCGTCGGCCTGACGCCGGAAATGCTGCCGATGATCGTCACCTCCACGCTGGCGCGCGGAGCGGTGAAGCTCTCTAAACAGAAAGTGATCGTCAAACATCTCGACGCCATCCAGAACTTTGGCGCGATGGACATCCTCTGCACCGATAAAACCGGCACCCTGACGCAGGACAAAATCGTGCTGGAGAACCACACCGATATCTCCGGCAAAACCAGCGAGCGCGTCCTGCACAGCGCGTGGCTGAACAGCCATTACCAGACCGGGCTGAAAAACCTGCTCGACGTCGCGGTGCTGGAAGGGGTGGACGAGGAATCCGCCCGCACGCTCTCCGGCCGCTGGCAGAAGGTGGATGAGATCCCGTTCGACTTCGAGCGCCGCCGCATGTCGGTGGTGGTGAGCGAGCAGACGGACGTGCACCAGCTGATCTGCAAAGGGGCGCTGCAGGAGATCCTCAACGTGTCGACGCAGGTTCGCTATAACGGCGACATCGTGCCGCTGGACGACACCATGCTGCGCCGCATCAAGCGCGTCACCGACAACCTGAACCGTCAGGGGCTGCGCGTGGTGGCGGTCGCGAGCAAGTTCCTGCCCACGCGCGAGGGGGACTATCAGCGTATCGACGAATCCGATCTGATCCTCGAGGGCTACATCGCCTTCCTCGATCCGCCGAAAGAGACCACCGCGCCGGCGCTGAAGGCGCTGAAGGCGAGCGGTATTACCGTCAAAATTCTCACCGGCGACAGCGAGCTGGTGGCGGCCAAAGTGTGCCATGAAGTGGGGCTGGATGCGGGCGACGTGGTGGTGGGGAGCGATATTGAGCACCTGTCCGACGACGAGCTGGCGAAGCTTGCCCAGCGTACCACGCTGTTTGCCCGACTGACGCCGATGCACAAAGAGCGCATCGTCACCCTGCTTAAGCGCGAAGGACACGTGGTGGGCTTTATGGGAGACGGCATCAACGACGCGCCCGCGCTGCGTGCGGCGGACATCGGTATCTCCGTCGATGGCGCGGTGGATATCGCCCGCGAAGCGGCGGATATCATTCTGCTGGAAAAAAGCCTGATGGTGCTGGAGGAGGGCGTGATCGAAGGTCGCCGTACCTTTGCCAACATGCTCAAGTACATCAAAATGACCGCCAGCTCCAACTTCGGTAACGTCTTCAGCGTGCTGGTGGCGAGCGCGTTTCTGCCGTTCCTGCCGATGCTGCCGCTGCACCTGCTGATCCAGAACCTGATGTACGACGTGTCTCAGGTAGCGATCCCGTTTGATAACGTCGACGACGAGCAGATCCAGAAGCCGCAGCACTGGAACCCGGCGGATCTCGGGCGCTTTATGCTGTTCTTTGGGCCGATCAGCTCCATCTTCGATATCCTGACCTTCTGCCTGATGTGGTTTGTGTTCCACGCCAACACCCCGGAACACCAGACGCTGTTCCAGTCCGGCTGGTTCGTGGTAGGCCTGCTGTCGCAGACGCTGATTGTGCATATGATCCGCACCCGCCGCATTCCGTTTATCCAGAGCCGCGCCGCGTGGCCGCTGATTGTGATGACGGGGATTGTGATGGCGCTCGGCATCGCGCTGCCGTTCTCGCCGCTGGCAGGCTACCTGCAGCTTCAGGCGCTGCCGCTGGGCTACTTCCCGTGGCTGGTGGCTATCCTCGCGGGCTATATGGTGCTGACGCAGATGGTGAAAGGATTCTATGCGCGTCGGTATGGATGGCAGTAACGGCAGCGCCACCGGGCAATAGCTTTCCTCAAAAATTCAACAACCTGTGATCTCCGTCGGCGCATTCGCTTGACGACAAATTGAGCGCATGTTAACAGAATGTTTTGCCTTTATTTGGCCCGTCAGATAAGGAACATTCATGTTACGGTACAGTCTCTTAACCGCCGGGCTGATGCTCGGCGCCTCTGCGTTTGCTGCCCCGGCAGGCGATCTCCCTTTGATGCCCTGGCCTGCCAAGGTCGAACGCCCGACGACCCAGGGCGCGCTGGTGCTCAGCAACAACGTATCCATTAGCGTCAGCGGGGACGATCTCGGTGATGCCGTCAGCCGCCTGCGCCAGCGCATGGCCCTGCAAACCGGCTGGACGCTGCAGCCGCAGGCTCAAAAACCAGATAAACCGACCATCCGCATCGCGATTGCCAAAAAGGTGAAGCCGCAGCCTCTGCCGGACAGCGATGAAAGCTACAGGCTGACGGTGGACGCCAGCGGCGTCGATATCTCCGCCAACACCCGCTTCGGCGCGCTGCGCGCCATGGAAACGCTGCTCCAGCTGATGCAGAACGGGGCGGAAAACACCTCGCTGCCGTGGGTCACCATTGAAGATTCGCCGCGCTTCCCGTGGCGCGGGCTGCTGCTCGACTCGGCTCGTCACTTTATTCCGCTGCCGGATATCAAGCGCCAGATCGACGGCATGGCCGCGGCGAAGCTCAACGTCCTGCACTGGCACCTGACCGATGACCAGGGCTGGCGCTTCAGCTCGAAGCGCTACCCTAAGCTGACGCAGCTTGCCAGCGACGGGCTGTACTACACGCCTGAACAGATGCGCGAAGTGGTGCGTTACGCCGCCGAGCGCGGTATCCGCGTGGTGCCGGAGATCGACATGCCGGGCCACGCCTCGGCGATTGCCGTGGCCTATCCGGAGCTGATGAGCGCCCCGGGGCCGTACGCCATAGAGCGCCACTGGGGCGTGCTGAAGCCGGTGCTGGATCCCACCAAAGACGCAACTTACGCTTTTGCCGACGCGATGGTCAGCGAACTGGCGGCGATCTTCCCCGATCCGTATCTGCATATCGGCGGTGACGAGGTGGACGACAGCCAGTGGAAAGCGAACGCCGCGATCCAGAATTTCATGCGCGACAACAGGCTGGCGGACAGCCACGCGCTGCAGGCGTATTTCAACCGCAAGCTGGAAACGATCCTTGAGAAGCATCACCGTCAGATGGTCGGCTGGGACGAGATCTACCATCCCGACCTGCCGAAAAGCATTCTGATCCAGTCCTGGCAGGGCCAGGACGCGCTGGGACAGGTGGCGCAGAACGGCTACAAGGGCATTCTGTCGACCGGCTTTTATCTCGACCAGCCCCAGTCCACCGCCTATCACTACCGCAACGAAATTGTCCCGCAGGGACTGAACGGCGTGGATGTGATTGCAGACACCGACAGCGTCCAGAGCTGGGCCTTCTCCATGCCGCGCCTGAAGGGCAAGCCGGTGGAGGGGAGCTTCACGCTGGTGAAAGGGGATGCAGGCTGGCGCGGGTTTATTGATTTTGCCGGGAAATCCCGCCGCGCGGTGCAGGATATTGAATGGCGTGACGACAGCCAGGTGACCTTCACCGTCGATACGTGGATGGGCGAGACGCGCCCGGTGGTCTCCGTCGATAACGACAAGCTCACCGGCTATTTCCTGGTGGGGAATACGCGTTACCCAATCAGCGGCACGCGTCTGGACGCGGTG
The DNA here is from genome assembly GCF_003144775.1 of Enterobacter sp. CGMCC 5087. Classification (NCBI taxonomy): domain Bacteria; kingdom Pseudomonadati; phylum Pseudomonadota; class Gammaproteobacteria; order Enterobacterales; family Enterobacteriaceae; genus Enterobacter; species Enterobacter sp. CGMCC 5087. The sequence continues at coordinate 23,240 of NZ_QFXN01000198.1, forward strand.
CCGAAAGGCATTCCGCCCGTCGTGCCGGACGTGGCGAATCAGGCCAACCTGCTCGGCGGGGAAGCCGCGCTGTGGGCGGAAAACGTGGCGGCGCCGGTGCTGGATATCCGCCTGTGGCCGCGCACCTTCGCGGTGGCGGAGAGGCTGTGGTCCGCGCAGGACGTCAACGACGTCGATAACATGTACACTCGCCTGCAGGCGATGGACAGCTGGTCGACGGTGTCGGTCGGGCTGCAGCAGCATACCCAGCAGCAGGTGCAGTTCACGCGCCTTGCCGGTAATGCCGACACGCTGCCGCTGCAGATCCTCGCTCAGGCGGTAGAGCCCGCGCAGTATTACACCCGCCAGCACCTGAAGTTCCAGGCGGGAAATTATCATCAGTTCGAACCGCTCAACCGCTTCGCCGATGCGCTGAACGCCGAAAGCGCCACCGTGCGCCAGATGAAAAAATGGGCGGACCGCCTGGTGAGCGATGCGGAAGACGCGGAAAGCGCCGACGCGCTGCGCCACGTCTTTAACCGCTGGCAGAGCAACACCAGCGACGCGCTGGCGTTAAGCGAAAACAGCTATCAGCTGAAGGCGATGAAGCCGGTGATTCAGGAAGTGGATAAGCTGGCCTCCATTGGCCTGAGGCTGACGGATCTGGTGGCGCGCCAGGGCACGCTGGATGATAAAGAGATAGCCTCGATTCAGAGCGAGCTGGATAACGCGGCGAAGGTTCAGGACGAGGTGGTGATTGCGGCGGTCTATCCGCTGGAGACGCTGCTCAGGGCGACGAGGAATCAGTAGCAAGCAACAAAAAAGGCAGCCCGGGCTGCCTTTTTTATCGCCAAAACGAATTAGCGACGTACCGCAATCGCTTCGATTTCAATTTTCACGTCTTTTGGCAGACGGGCCACTTCCACGCAGGAGCGCGCCGGGAAGGTGGCGTTGTGCTCTGTGAAGAACGCTTCGTAAGTGGCGTTAACGGTCGCGAAATCGTTCAGATCTTTCACGAAAACGGTGGTTTTCACGATATCGCCCACTTTCAGACCGGCAGATTCAACGATAGCCTGCACGTTTTCCAGCGACTGACGCGCCTGTGCTGCGACGTCTTCCGGCACCGCGCCGGTTTTTGGGTTCACCGGGATCTGCCCGGAAGTGATGATCATGCTACCCAGATCAACGCCCTGAACGTAAGGGCCGATAGCCGCGGGTGCATTTTCCGTCGCGAGTACTTTGCTCATGTTTTCTCCAGAATGACAGCGTTAAGAATGTTCCCGGCCATTATAACAGCCGGGATTTCATTACCAACCTCAATTAGTTGGCCAGCACCACATAATGAGAAAACTCTTTTTCGCAGTATTTGCATTTGAGCGCGATGTCATCGGCGCGTTTTTTCACTGCAAAGCTGGAAGAAACCGGCTCAGCGTGACTGATGCAGTTGCTGTTCGGGCAGACCAGTACGCTTTCGATGCGATCCGGCAGGCTCGGGCGGGATTTGCCGACCACTTCATACTCGTCGATGTGGTTGACGGTGGCGTCCGGCGCGTACAGCGACAGCTGGTTGACCTGCTCGTCGGTCAGGAACGTGTTCTCGATTTTAATCAGGTCCTTGCGGCCCATCTCGCCGGACGGCAGGTTCAGGCCGATGGTGATGCGCTGGTCCGTTTCGGTCAGTTTGAACAGCGTCAGCAGCTTAAAGCCCACCTGCGCAGGGATGTGGTCAATCACGGTGCCACGCTTGATGGCTTCAACCTGGAGTTTGTTATCGTGCGTCATGGTCGTCTCCCCTTACAGAGCTAATTCGCGATTCAGAACCAGTGCCAGTAACGCCTGGCGGGCGAAGATGCCGTTTCCTGCCTGCTGGAAGTACCAGGCGTGCGGCGTTTTGTCCACGTCTGTGGTGATCTCATCGATGCGCGGCAGCGGATGCAGGACCTTCATGTTGTCGCGTGCGCCCTCGAGGTCGCTAGCGCGCAGCACGAACTGTGCCTTCACGTTGGCGTATTCGGACGGATCCAGACGCTCTTTCTGCACGCGGGTCATGTAGAGAATATCCACGTGGCTCATCACCTCTTCGATGCTGGCGTGCAGGCTCCACTGAATGCCTTTTTCGTCCAGCATGTCGAGAATGTACTGCGGCATCGCCAGCGCGTCCGGCGCGATGAAGAAGAAGCGGTTACCGTTAAATTTCGCCAGCGCCTGGGTCAGGGAGTGGACGGTACGGCCATACTTCAGGTCGCCGACCATGGCGATATTCAGGTTCTCGAGCTTGCCCTGCGTCTCCTGAATGGTGAACAGATCCAGCAGGGTCTGCGTCGGGTGCTGGTTGGCACCGTCACCGGCGTTCAGCACCGGAATGCCGCCGGAAAACTCGGTCGCCAGGCGCGCCGCGCCCTCCTGCGGGTGACGCATCACAATCGCGTCGACGTAGGTGCTAATCACTGAAATGGTATCCGCCAGGGTTTCGCCTTTTTTACCCAGCGACGTGTTGCTGCTGTCCGAGAAGCCCACCACGCTCGCGCCCAGGCGGTGCATGGAGGTTTCAAAGGAGAGGCGGGTGCGGGTCGAGGCTTCGAAGAAGCAGCTCGCAATCACCTTGTGCTTCAGCAGCTCCGGTTGCGGATTAGCCTTCAGTTTTGCCGCGGTTTCCAGAACCAGTTCCAGCTCTTCGCGGCTGAGGTCGTTTATGGAAATGATGTGTTTTTGATAAAGCGGATTCATGTTTATCTCCTGACGCCGGGCAAAAAAAAGCCCCTCAAATGAGGGGCTCTGGGAATAGGTTTAGCAACGGGAAGAAAAACGGCAGGCCAGCGTCTGATTTCAGACGCGGTAAGACGTTATGTCGTACACGCTTGACCATGCTTCCTCCCGGCAAATTGTCGGGCATTATACGCAGCTCGCTTTTCGGATCAAGCGATTTAATGCACGCTTTACTCAATGCAAACGGTTCTTTATGAATATTAATGCGTTCTGAGTAAATAATTAATTTGCTTATGCACCAGTGCGGTGCGCTTCACGACCCGGGGAGCGACCCAGACGATACTGCTGCCGGCCACCACGCCTAAAATTTCCGGTAGCTGGTGATAATCCAGAATACGCGCCACCGCGCGGCCATATCCGGCGACGGTATGAACAAGGATAAACTCGCTATTGTGCTCGACGCTGACCACCATTTCGGACACGGTACGCGCGGCGTCGGGGGCAGGGCGCAGCTGGGGATTCAGCGAATAAATCTTTAGCCCTTTGGCATTTCGAATTTTTATGACGCCGAGCAATTTAAGCAGACGTGAAACGGTGGACTGGCTGATGGTCTCAAAACCACGCTCCTGCAAATCCCGGCGGATCTCCTCCTGAGAAAGATAGCTCTTTTCTGCGATCAGGCGCTGGCAGACCGTCAGCTGTAGTTGCTCTTTGGGAGAGTACTCTTCGTAATCCATCATAGTTCCCATATCAGTTCCTGAAATAACCGGTGGCACCGCACCGATCCGTAGGCCGGATAAGCGCAGCGCCATCCGGCAAATCACAACAAGGCACCCAGACTTAACGCCACCATAATCACCACCGTTAAAATGCCCAGCAGCGGCGCCACCCATTTCAGATAACGCACGTAGGGCACGCGGGCGATAGCCAGCCCGCCCATCACGACGGCAGAAGTGGGCGTGACGAGGTTAACGATACCGGAGGCCGACTGGTAAGCCGTCACCACCAGGTCGCGGTTGACGTTAGCGAAATCGGCAAGCGGCGCCATGATCGGCATCGTCAGAACGGCCAGGCCGGATGAAGAAGGCACAAGAAACGACAGCACGACCTCCAGCCAGTACATCACGTTGATAAACGCTACCGTGGACAACCCGCTGACCAGCCCTTCCGCGCTGTGCAAAATGGTGTGGGTAATCATGCCCTTATCCATGATGACTACGATACCGCGCGCGATGCCGATAATCAGCGCGACGCCCAGCAAATCTCGCGCGCCGTTGATAAACGTCGACGTCAGCTCCTCTTCGCTCATGCGGGCAATCAGGCCGACGATGATCGCGCTGGCGAGAAACACCGCCGAGATCTCTGCCATCCACCAGCCCAGCACCGCCACGCCGTAGATCATCACCGCGAAGGCGAGGGCGAAAATCACCAGGATGATTTTGCGCACCGGGGTGAATTCCAGCGACTGTTCGCCCTTGTCGCCGAGAAAATGGGCGCGGTTCTCTTCCTGCTTATCCGCAACGATCGACAGCGACGGATCCTGGCGCACCTTACGGGCGTAACGCATCACCCACGCCACGCAGATGATCCAGCCGATGACCAGCAGCGCCACGCGCAGGGCGATGCCGTTAGTGAAGGGGATCCCGGCTGCGTTGGCGGCGATCACCGTGGCAAACGGGTTAATGGTAGAGCCGAGCGTGCCGATCCCCGCCCCGAGCAGCACGGTAGAGGCGGCGACAACCGGATCGAACCGGGCGGCCAGCATCACCGGCACCAGCAGGGTGTAGAACGGCAGCGATTCTTCGGCCATGCCGTAAATCGTGCCGCCTGCGGCAAACAGCGCCATCAGGATGGGGATCATCCACTCCTCGCGCCCGCGCAACCGGGTGGTGACGCGCTCGATCCCGGCGTCAATCGCGCCGGTTTTGGTGACGATCCCGAGAAAGCCCCCGATGATCAGAATAAACAGCGCCACGTCGATCGCCCCGGCCTGGCCGGACTCCGGATCGTACAGCCCGGCAATCGGCGCCATCAGGACGGAAACCAGCCCCTGCGGGTGCGCCGCCACGTGTGCGTAGGTGCCAGCAACCGGCACTTCTTTACCAAGCGCCTCGTTCATCGCCATATGGTACTGCCCGGCCGGAACAATCCACGTCAGCACGGCAACCACGGCAATCAGAAAAAAGAGAATGGTGTAAGCGGAGGGAAACTTAAACTTGCCCATGATGTGCTCCTTAAACCCGGCGCACCCCTTGGCGCGCCGGGCGGTGATTAGTCGCCGAGTGTCGCCACCATGACCGCTTTAATGGTGTGCATGCGGTTCTCTGCTTCGTCGAAGACGATGGAGTTCGGTGATTCGAAGACCTCTTCCGTCACCTCCAGCCCCTTCAGGCCGTACGCCATCTCGATCTCGCGGCCCACTTTGGTGTGTTCGTTGTGGAACGCCGGCAGGCAGTGCATAAACTTGACGTTCGGGTTGCCGGTGGCCTTCATCACGTCCGCGTTGATTTGATACGGCTTCATCAGGCTGACGCGCTCGGCCCAGGCTTCCTTCGGCTCGCCCATGGAGACCCACACATCGGTGTAGAGGAAATCGGTCCCCCGCACCCCTTCTTCCACGTCGTCGGTGAGGGTGATGCGCGCGCCCGTCTCTTTGGCGATGGCGCGGCACTGCTCAACCAGCCCGGCTTCCGGCCAGAAGGATTTCGGCGCGACGAGGCGGATATCCATCCCCATCTTGGCCGCGCCTACCATCAGGGAATTGCCCATGTTGTTGCGCGCGTCGCCGAGATAGGCAAAGCTCAGCTCCGGCAGGGTTTTGCCCGGCGCGTGCTCCAGCATGGTCATCAGGTCGGCGAGGATCTGCGTTGGATGGAACTCGTCGGTCAGGCCGTTCCACACCGGCACGCCCGCGTACTCGCCCAGCTCCTCAACGATGGCCTGGCCGTAGCCGCGGTATTCGATGCCGTCATACATGCGGCCCAGCACGCGGGCGGTGTCTTTCATCGACTCTTTATGGCCGATCTGCGAGCCGCTTGGGCCGAGGTAGGTCACCTGCGCGCCCTGGTCGAACGCGCCCACTTCGAAGGCGCAGCGGGTGCGGGTGGAGGTTTTTTCAAAGATCAGGGCGATGTTTTTCCCGACCAGGGTTTGCTTTTCACGTCCGGCTTTTTTGGCGGCCTTCAGCTCGATGGCGAGGTCGATCAGGTACTGGATCTCCGCCGGGGTGTAGTCCAGCAGTTTCAGGAAGTTGCGGTTTTTCAGATTGATGGTCATGGGTAAATCCTTTTTAAAATTTGCTGTTTGATGCCCTCACCCCGGCCCTCTCCCACGGGGAGAGGGTGTAATCGTCCCCTCTCCCTTAGGGAGAGGGTTAGGGTGAGGGGAAAACGACTCAGTTACGAATCAACGTGCCTTTCTCGCCCGCGAGGATCTCCGCGCCGTCGGCCAGCGCGCCGATCCCGGCTATCCCATTGCAGGCTTCAACGAACTCGCGGCAGGCGGCCACCTTCGGCCCCATCGATCCGGCGTCGAACTGCATGCCCCTGAGCAGTTCCGGCGTCACCTGCGCCAGCGGACGCTGGGTCGGTTTGCCCCAGTCGAGATACACCGCGTCGGCATCGGTGAGGATCAGCAGGGCATCGGCCTCGATCTGGCGCGCCAGCAGGGCGGCGGAGAGGTCTTTGTCGATCACCGCCTCAATGCCGCGATAGCCGTTAGCGTGTTCCACCACCGGTACGCCGCCGCCGCCGTTGCAGATCACCAGATGGTCGCGCTGGATCAGCGCCGTGATGGCGTCGCTCTCGACGATGCGCTTCGGCTGCGGAGACGGCACCACGCGGCGGACGTAGCTCCCGTCGGCCTTGAACACCCAGCCTTTTTCCGCGGCCAGCATTTTTGCCTGGGCTTCGCTGTACACCGGGCCGATGTATTTGGTCGGGTTGCTGAAGGCCGGGTCGGCAGCGTCCACTTCCACCTGCGTGAGCAGGACGCTCACCTCGCGCTGCGGCAGATTGTTTTTCAGCGCCTGCTGGAGCATGTAGCCGATCATTCCCTGGCTTTCGGCGCCGAGAACGTCCAGCGGGTAGGGCGTCACTTTGTCGTAGGCGCTGTTCTGCAGCGCCAGCAGCCCGACCTGCGGCCCGTTGCCGTGCACCAGCACCACGCGCCACTGCTCCGTCAGCCCGGCGATGGTGCGCGCGGCCTGCTCGATGTTCTGGCGCTGGATCTCCGCTTCCAGCGGCTCGCCGCGCTTGAGCAGCGCGTTGCCGCCCAGGGCCACAACCAGAGTGGGTTTTCGTTCCATGATGGCTCCTTTAAATTCCGTCGCGTTCCAGCGGGCAGCTCATGCAGCGCGCGCCGCCGCGGCCGCGTCCGAGCTCGTCGCCAGGGATGGGCAGCACGGTGATGCCCGCTTTGTCGTACTTCTCGTTGGTCCAGACGTTGCGCTCGTAGCCGATCACCACGCCCGGGCGGATGGTCAGCACGTTGTTGGCGTCGTTCCACTGCTCGCGTTCGGCTTCAAAGGCGTCGCCGCCGGTGGTGATCAGGCGCACCTGGCTAATGCCGAGCGCTTTCTCGATGGCGTGCAGCAGGTCGGTTTCCTGGGTGCGCAGCAGGCCGCCGCGTCCGTCCGGGGTGAGCGTCCAGCACTGGGCGTCCTTGCGCACCACTTCCGGGTAAACGGAGAAGGTGTCCACGTCGATGTGGGTCATTACGGTGTCGAGGTGCATGCAGGAGCGGTGTTTTGGCAGCTCAACGGCGATCACGCGCTCGGCCTGGCGGTGTTTGAACAGGCTGTTGGCGAGGAACTCCACGCCCTGCGGCGTCGTGCGCTCGGACATGCCGATCAGTACCGCCCCGCGGCCAATCACCAGTACGTCGCCGCCTTCTAACGTGGCGTGGTCGTAATTAATATTCTCGTCGCCGAAATACTTAATAAAATCGCCGTCGGCAAACGCCGGGTGCCAGCGATATATTGCCCGCAGGTTATTGGTTTCACGCTGACGGGCCGGTTTCGCCATTGGGTTAATAGAGACGCCGTTATAAATCCAGCACGAGGTATCGCGAGTAAATAAATGGTTCGGCAGCGGCTTCATAATAAAATCATTCGCCGTGTGGGTATCCACTACCATATTTTTAATGGCCGCCGGAATTTCGCCGTAGGTTAATCCGCCGCTCAGTCTGCGCGCCAGTTCCCGGTGCGGCATATCCGCCAGCCAGCCGCGCACGTCGCCGGCAAAGGTTGGGCCGAGGCGATAGTCAGAGATTTGGGTATCCAACAGCCAGGCTTTCGCTTCTGCAATATCAAGGGTTTGTGTCAGAAGGTCGGTCAACAGCAGGACTTCAACACCCTGCTCGCGCAGCGTGTTGGCGAAGATGTCATGCTCCTCACCCGCCCGCTCAACCGAGAGCACGTCATCGAAAAGCAGCTCCTGACAGTTTGATGGCGTTAAACGTTTCAGACTTAAATTAGGACGGTGCAGCATAACGCTACGCAATTGACCAATTTCAGAACCGACGTAATGCTTTTCCATAATTATTCCTTTAACTGTTTTTCAGAATAAAAAGGGCATGCGCCATGTGATGTGTTTAATTTCATGGCGGCTAAGCTCAATTGATTTCGTGATTCATACTAGGGGGTTAAATAATCCGTATTGTGATATTGCTCACGCGAAAATGGATATTAAGCGGTTTGTTTTCATTTGCATGATTCGCATCAGATAATGATTAATTGATTATTCTGGCGAGGTGAATAGCTAAGCACTATCCGTTGTCATTATTTTCAGTTGTTAGTGTTTTGTAGAATTTAATGCTTTGAAATGTTTTGTTAAAGTATTGATTTTAATTGTTTTTATAGTTTTTGTGGAATGACTATGCATTATTGCTAATTAACTATTTTTGGCTTAAGGAAAATCAATAAATATTTATTGAATTTAATAGCAAATTATCAAAGTGATAAAATGTGAAGCGGTAGCGAGTTTTGTTGTTAAGGCCTGGCGATCAATGAGTTAGCGCAAGGGCGTGATAACGAAGAGCTGAAGATATGCATAATGACTGCATAAATGCCTGCGAGGGCTTAACAGCAAATTAACACCATTCCCGATAAACATGCGTTCGCGCAAAACCCCTCTAAAAAGCGCTGGTATGGCAGCCTTAACTCTCGTATAAGAGATAAAAATGAAACGTTGTTTTATATGGAGGAATTTCACATGATTATCGGCAACATCCACCATCTGCAGTCCTGGCTGCCTGACGAGTTGCGCCAGGCGATTGAGCACGTTAAAGCCCACGTCACCGACGCCACGCCGCTCGGGAAACACGACATCAACGGCAACAGCCTTTTTTATCTGGTCTCTGAAGACATGACCCAGCCGTTCGCCGAGCGCCGCGCCGAGTACCACGCGCGCTATCTGGATATCCAGATCGTGATGAAGGGGCAGGAGGGGATGACCTTCAGCACCCTGCCGCACGGCACGCCGGATACCGACTGGCTGGCCGAGAAAGACATCGCATTCCTGCCGGAAGGCGAGCAGGAGAAAACCGTGGTGCTTAGCGAAGGGGATTTTGTGGTGTTCTGGCCGGGCGAGGTGCACAAGCCGCTGTGCGCGGTGGGCGCGCCTGCGAAGGTCAGGAAAGTGGTTGTTAAAATGTTGGTTGAGTAACCCTTCCCCCTCACCCTCACCCTAACCCTCTCCCCGTGGGAGAGGGCCGGGGTGAGGGCACCAGACCGCACCCACGCAATATGTGATCCAGCTTAAATTTCCCGCACTCCCTCTTCCCTTCCCATTTACCTGCGCTTTTTCTGCGTCATAGTATGATCGTTAAAATAATGAACACCGTTCTATAATGTAGAACAAAATGATTCAACAAGGAGATCTCATGCCGAAGTCCGCGTTGTTCACGGGAATCATTCCCCCTGTCTCCACCATTTTTACCGCCGACGGCCAGCTCGATAAGATGGGCACCGCCGCGCTGATCGACGATCTCATCAAAGCAGGCGTTGACGGTCTGTTCTTCCTGGGCAGCGGCGGTGAGTTCTCCCAGCTCGGCGCCGAAGAGCGTAAAGTCATTGCCCGCTTTGCTATCGAGCACGTCGATCGTCGCGTGCCGGTCCTGATCGGCACCGGTGGCACCAACGCCCGGGAAACCATTGAACTGAGCCAGCACGCGCAGCAGGCGGGCGCGGACGGCATCGTGGTGATTAACCCTTACTACTGGAAAGTGTCGGAAGCGAACCTGATCCGCTATTTCGAACAGGTGGCCGACAGCGTCGCGCTCCCGGTGATGCTCTATAACTTCCCGGCGCTGACCGGGCAGGATCTGACGCCGGCGCTGGTCAAAACCCTGGCCGACTCGCGCAGCAACATCGTCGGCATTAAAGATACCATTGACTCCGTGGCCCACCTGCGCAGCATGATCCACACCGTCAAAGCCGCCCATCCGCACTTCACCGTGCTCTGCGGCTACGATGACCATCTGTTTAATACCCTGCTGCTCGGCGGCGACGGGGCGATCTCGGCCAGCGGCAACTTTGCCCCGCAGGTGTCGGTGAATCTTCTGAAAGCCTGGCGGGAGAAAGACGTGGCGAAAGCGGCCGGGTATCATCAGACCTTACTGCAAATACCGCAGATGTATCAGCTGGATACGCCGTTTGTGAACGTCATTAAAGAGGCGATTGTGCTCTGCGGCCGCCCGATCTCCACGCACGTGCTGCCGCCCGCGTCACCGCTGGACGAGCCGCGCAAGGCGCAGCTGAAAACCCTGCTGCAACAGCTCAAGCTCTGCTGAGCCGGACGATAACCATGACCATCGAGAACATTTTCACCCCGCAGGACGATGCGTTTTATGCGGTGATCACCCACGCAGCGGGGCCGCAGGGCGCGCTGCCGCTGACCCCGCAGATGCTGATGGAATCCCCCAGCGGCAACCTGTTCGGCATGACGCAGAACGCCGGGATGGGCTGGGACGCCAACAGGCTGACCGGCAAAGAGGTGCTGATTATCGGCACCCAGGGCGGCATCCGCGCCGGGGACGGGCGCCCGGTCGCGCTGGGCTACCACACCGGGCACTGGGAGATCGGCATGCAGATGCAGGCGGCGGCGAAGGAGATCGCCCGCAACGGCGGGATCCCGTTTGCGGCCTTCGTCAGCGATCCCTGCGACGGGCGCTCGCAGGGCACGCATGGCATGTTCGACTCCCTGCCGTACCGCAACGACGCGGCGATCGTGTTTCGCCGCCTGATCCGTTCCCTCCCGACGCGCCGGGCGGTGATTGGCGTCGCCACCTGTGATAAAGGGCTGCCCGCCACCATGATTGCCCTGGCCTCGATGCACGACCTGCCGACCATTCTGGTGCCGGGCGGGGCGACGCTGCCGCCAACCGTGGGGGAAGACGCGGGCAAGGTGCAGACCATTGGCGCGCGCTTTGCCAACCACGAACTCTCCCTGCAGGAGGCCGCCGAGCTGGGCTGCCGTGCCTGCGCCTCGCCGGGCGGCGGATGTCAGTTCCTCGGCACGGCGGGCACCTCGCAGGTGGTCGCGGAAGCGCTGGGGCTGGCGCTGCCGC
>NZ_QFXN01000199.1:0-9511 GCF_003144775.1 Enterobacter sp. CGMCC 5087
ACGCGCTATATCCTCACCGACAAAGCCATCGAAAACGCGATGGTGATCCACGCGGCGTTCGGCGGCTCCACCAATTTACTGCTGCACATTCCGGCCATCGCCCACGCGGCGGGCTGCACAATCCCGGACGTTGAACACTGGACGCGCGTCAACCGCAGGGTGCCGCGCCTGGTCAGCGTGCTGCCCAACGGCCCGGACTATCACCCGACCGTGCGCGCCTTCCTCGCGGGCGGCGTGCCGGAGGTAATGCTCCACCTGCGCGACCTCGGCCTGCTGCACCTGGACGCCATGACCGTGACCGGCCAGACGGTGGGCGAAAACCTTGACTGGTGGCAGGCGTCCGAGCGCCGTAAGCGCTTCCGCCAGTGCCTGCGCGAGCAGGACTGCGTGGAGCCGGATGACGTGATCCTGCCGCCGGAGAAGGCAAAAGCGAAAGGGCTGACCTCGACGGTCTGCTTCCCGACGGGCAACATCGCGCCGGAAGGATCGGTGATCAAGGCCACGGCGATCGACCCGTCGGTCGTCGGTGAAGATGGCGTTTACCGCCACACCGGCCGGGCGCGGGTGTTTGTCTCGGAAGCGCAGGCGATCGGGGCCATCAAGCGGGAAGAGATTGCGCAGGGCGATATCATGGTGGTGATCGGCGGCGGGCCGTCCGGCACCGGCATGGAAGAGACCTACCAGCTTACCTCCGCGCTGAAGCATATTTCGTGGGGCAAGACGGTATCGTTAATCACCGATGCGCGCTTCTCGGGCGTGTCGACGGGCGCCTGCTTCGGCCACGTGTCGCCGGAGGCGCTGGCGGGCGGGCCGATTGGCAAGCTGCGCGATAACGACATCATCGAGATCGCCGTCGACCGCCTGACGTTAACGGGCTGCGTGAACTTTATCGGCACCGCGGACAACCCGCTGACGCCGGAAGAGGGCGCGCACGAGCTGGCGCGGCGGCAGACGCACCCGGATCTGCACGCCCACGACTTTTTGCCGGACGATACCCGGCTGTGGGCGGCACTGCAGTCGGTGAGCGGCGGCACCTGGAAAGGCTGTATTTATGACACCGATAAAATCATTGAGGTAATTAACGCCGGTAAAAAAGCGCTCGGCATTTAATTATTTTCAGAGATAAAACCGTCTGCGGGAAATATTCCGCGGACGGCTTTTCTTTTTCTGTTATTTAATAATATAAACAATAGTTTGAGATATATCGTTGGCGTCACAAAAGCAAAATAACGTAATTAGGAAATAAGATATGACCATTGCTGGTTAATTGAGCGGCTCATTACACTCCATTAACACGATGTTGTAATTCAGCACACTACATAAGGGTGTAATTCTGATGACGCAATTAACCATGAAAGACAAAATGGGCTACGGGCTGGGTGACACCGCCTGCGGCTTCGTCTGGCAGGCCACGATGTTCCTGCTGGCCTACTTCTACACCGACGTCTTCGGCCTGTCGGCGGGCATAATGGGCACGCTGTTTTTGGTCTCCCGCGTGCTCGACGCCGTCACCGACCCGCTGATGGGGCTGCTGGTAGACCGCACCCGCACGCGGCACGGTCAGTTCCGCCCGTTCCTGCTGTGGGGGGCCATCCCGTTCGGTATCGTCTGCGTGCTGACCTTCTACACGCCTGACTTCTCCGCGCAGGGCAAAATCATCTACGCCTGCGTGACCTACATTCTCCTGACCCTGGTCTACACCTTCGTTAACGTGCCCTACTGCGCCATGCCGGGCGTCATCACCGCCGACCCGAAAGAGCGTCACGCCCTGCAGTCCTGGCGCTTCTTCCTGGCGGCGGCGGGCTCGCTCGCTATCAGCGGCATCGCGCTGCCGCTGGTGAGCATCATCGGCAAAGGGGACGAGCAGGTGGGCTACTTCGGCGCCATGTGCGTGCTGGGACTGAGCGGCGTGGTGCTGCTCTACGTCTGCTTCTTCACGACCAAAGAGCGCTACACCTTTGAGGTGCAGCCTGGCTCGTCGGTGGCGAAAGATCTCAGGCTGCTGCTGGGCAACGGCCAGTGGCGCATCATGTGCGCGTTCAAGATGATGGCGACCTGTTCCAACGTGGTGCGCGGCGGAGCGACGCTCTACTTCGTCAAATACGTGATGGATCACCCGGAGATGGCGACCCAGTTCTTACTCTACGGCAGCCTCGCCACCATGTTCGGCTCGCTCTGCTCCTCCCGCCTGCTGGGCCGCTTTGACCGCGTCACCGCCTTCAAGTGGATCATCGTCGCCTACTCTCTGATTAGTCTGCTGATTTTCGTCACCCCGGCGGAGCATATCGCGCTGATTTTTGCCCTCAACATCCTGTTCCTGTTCGTCTTTAACACCACCACGCCGCTGCAGTGGCTGATGGCCTCTGACGTGGTGGACTACGAGGAGAGCCGCAGCGGTCGCCGCCTCGACGGACTGGTGTTTTCCACCTACCTGTTCAGCCTGAAGATTGGCCTGGCGATTGGCGGGGCGGTGGTGGGCTGGATCCTGGCGTACGTGAACTACTCCGCCAGCAGCAGCGTGCAGCCGGTCGAGGTGCTCACCACCATCAAAATTCTGTTCTGCGTGGTGCCGGTAGTGCTCTACGCGGGCATGTTCATCATGCTGTCGTTCTACAAGCTCACCGACGCCCGCGTGGAGGCCATCAGCCAGCAGCTGATCAAGCACCGCGCGGCGCAGGGCGAGGCCGTTCCCGACGCCGCGACAGCCGCATCCCATTAACCGGAGGCACTATGCAAATCACTAACCCGATACTCACCGGCTTCAACCCGGACCCGTCCCTGTGCCGCCAGGGCGAGGACTACTACATCGCCACCTCGACCTTCGAGTGGTTCCCGGGCGTGCGCATCTACCACTCCCGCGACCTGAAAAACTGGTCGCTGGTCAGCACCCCGCTGGACCGCGTGTCGATGCTGGACATGAAGGGCAACCCGGACTCCGGCGGCATCTGGGCGCCGTGCCTGAGCTATGCCGACGGTAAATTCTGGCTACTCTACACCGACGTGAAGATTGTCGACTCGCCGTGGAAAAACGGCCGCAACTTCCTCGTCACCGCGCCGTCCATTGAGGGGCCGTGGAGCGAGCCGATCCCGATGGGCAACGGCGGGTTCGATCCGTCCCTGTTCCACGACGACGACGGCCGCAAGTACTACCTCTACCGCCCGTGGGGGCCGCGCCACCACAGCAACCCGCACAACACCATCGTGATGCAGGAGTTTGATCCGCAGACCGGCACGCTCTCGCCCGAGCGCAAAACCCTGTTTACCGGCACGCCGCTCTGCTACACCGAGGGCGCGCACCTGTATCGCCACGCGGGATGGTACTACCTGATGGTCGCCGAAGGAGGCACCAGCTACGAGCACGCCGTCGTGGTGCTGCGTTCCAAAAATATCGACGGGCCGTACGAGCTGCACCCGGACGTGACGATGATGACCAGCTGGCACCTGCCGGAGAACCCGCTGCAGAAGAGCGGTCACGGCTCGCTGCTGCAGACCCACACGGGGGAGTGGTACATGGCCTACCTCACCAGCCGCCCGCTGCGTCTGCCCGGCGTGCCGCTGCTGGCCTCCGGCGGGCGCGGCTACTGCCCGCTGGGCCGCGAGACCGGCATCGCCCGCATTGAATGGCGCGACGGCTGGCCGTACGTGGAAGGCGGCAAGCACGCGCAGCTGACCGTGAAAGGCCCGCAGGTGGTGGAACAGCCTGCAGCCGTTCAGAACGGCTGGCGGGACGATTTCGACGCCAGTTCGCTTGACCCGGAGCTGCAGACCCTGCGCGTTCCGTTCGACGACACCCTCGGCTCGCTCACCGCGCGCCCGGGCTACTTACGGCTTTACGGCAACGACTCGCTTAATTCCACCTTTACCCAGTCGACCGTGGCGCGCCGCTGGCAGCACTTCGTCTTCCGGGCGGAGACGCGGATGCAGTTCTCGCCGGTCCACTTCCAGCAGAGCGCGGGGCTGACTTGCTACTATAACAGCAAAAACTGGAGCTACTGCTTTGTGGACTTCGAGGAGGGGCAGGGGAGAACGATCAAGGTGATCCAGCTCGACCACAACGTGCCGTCGTGGCCGCTGCACGAGCAGCCCATTCCGGTGCCGGAACATGCGGAGAGCGTCTGGCTACGCGTGGACGTGGATACGCTGGTTTACCGCTACAGCTACTCGTTCGACGGCGAGACGTGGCACGCCGTGCCGGTGACGTATGAGGCGTGGAAGCTGTCGGACGACTACATCGGCGGGCGCGGCTTCTTTACCGGCGCGTTTGTGGGGCTGCACTGCGAGGACATCAGCGGCGACGGCTGCCACGCGGACTTCGACTACTTCACCTACGAGCCGGCATAACGGCTCAGGCCGGGTAGCCCAGCGCGCGTGACAGCGCGAGCCCGGCCTGCTGAAGCTGCTCGCGGAAGCGGGCCAGCTCGGCGTCGTCAACGCGGGAGGTGAGCGTCGACAGGCTCAGGGCGGCGATGACGCGGGATTCGTGGTTCCACACCGGCACCGCCACGCAGCGCACGCCCTGCTCGTTCTCTTCGTTATCCAGGGCGTAGCCGTGCTCGCGGGTCTGCGTCAGGGCGGTCATTAACGCTTCACGAGAGGCGAGGGTGGAAGGGGTATAGGTGGTGTACTGATAGCCCTCCAGCAGGGCGTTCAGCTCGGCCTCGCCCAGCCAGGCAATCAACACCTTGCCGATGGCGGTGGCGTGAACCGGCAGGCGGCGGCCGATGCGTGAATAGGCGATGGCGGCCAGCTTGCCTTCAATCTTCTCGATATAAACCCCTTCACGCCCGTCCAGGATCCCCAGATGGGTGGTCTGCCCGGTACGCTGGGACAGCTCCGTCAGCCAGCCTTTCGCCTTCTGACGAATATCGATGGAGCCCACGACAAAATGGCCGCGCTCGACCAGCTTCATGCCGAGGCGATACTTACCGTTCTCCGGGTTCTGATCGATATAGCCGTGAAGCTGCAGGGTTTTCAGCAGCGAGTGGAGGGTACTCTTGCTCAGCCCCATCAGTTTGCTGATGTCGGTGATCTTAAGCTCGGTGGCCTGCTCGTTGAACAGGTCGAGGATCTGCAACGCACGTTCAACAGACTGAATAATCGGCATAATGCTGGCATGTCCACGCTGGAATTAAGGCGAAAACGTACCTTTTTCGGGGTGAAAAATCAATTAAGTAGAGCGGGTTGCGGGAGAAAGGACATCAGGCCGCATCGTCGCCTGATTCGCCCGGCGGCGCTGCGCTTGAACGGGCCTACGGGTTTTGTAGGCCGGGTAAGCGCAGCGCCACCCGGCAAAAAGAGCGCGCAGTATCAATATTATTGCCGGTACGTCGTTTGGCTCAGTTCGGTATAGTCAGATTTCTTGAAAATTCAACAGCAGAAACTGACTGTACCTTCCATAAGTTGTCTTCTTTAACCATGCAGTCTATGACTATGTGGTCCTGCTTTTTACCGAATGCAATGTATACGTTGACGCAGACTGGATCGGTATCCCCGGCTATGGCTGTTACATTCTGCGGCCAATCATCGCCGACGTATTGCGCTTTTAAAAATATATCGGCCTCGTAAAACTCTTCGTCTGCATAGCGAGGATCCTGCGCGTGACGGAGTTTTTTCATTGTTGATGCTGTGACATATTTATCTATTTCGTTTCCATCAGTAATGGGAAATACGTCTTTGTTGATTTGATTTACGTACCAGCTGTTAAATTTTACAGCACGCTCAATCGGGTCAGAATGGCCGGCCATAGCAGAGAAAGAAAACAGGCAGCAAAGAAGTAAGGTGCTTTTCATATCAGTAGTGCCTGTAAAAGGTGATTTTTGGCTGTATCTTCCGATATCTCTGGCCGGGATAAAGACTATTCTGTTTAAAATCTGAATACCAGGTACCCGAACCGTCATAGATGCATGCATGCCCGTTCTGATGCGCACCAGGTAATGCGTCAATGACTGCAACATCGCCCTCAATGAGGGTGCCGTACACCTTGCTGAATCCTGCTTTCTCAAGAGAGCGCCAGAAGTTTTTTGCATCAGCGCCATTAATTTCTAATCCTCCGGCGCGGATAGCCGCGGCTACGGCGCGAGCGCAGTAACCCGTGCTGTAATGGTGCGCGTGGCTGCGAGCATAAGACACAGCCTCGTGCTTATTCCATGACATACAATCATCCTTATTAATGAAATGCAGTAATAAGGAAATATTACGCCGATAATATACGGTGTTTTGTAATTGATAATGACCTGATATTAACCATTATCTACTCAGTAAATAATGGTTAATAAAAAGATAAATACCTATTATGGTTAATGCGTATCTGAGAAAGCGTCAGTAAAATGTATTTCTCTGCCAGACGATAACGCTGTTGTCGTTTTTAGGGTGTTCTCCCTCTCTCCGTGGGAGAGGGCCGGGGTGAGGGCATCAGGCCGCATCGTCGCCTGATCCGCCCGGCGGCGCTTCGCTTGCACGGGCCTACGGGCTGGGTTTTCTCCCTCTCCCCGTGGGAGAGGGTCGGGGTGAGGGCATCAGACCGCAGAGGAGTCAATCACTCCCCAAGCGTCGCCACCATCACTGCCTTAATCGTATGCATCCGGTTTTCCGCCTGGTCAAACACGATGCTCGCCGCCGACTCAAACACCTCGTCCGTCACCTCCATCCCGCCGTGCAGGTCGAACTCCTTCGCCATCTGCTTGCCGAGCGTGGTCTGGTCGTCATGGAACGCCGGCAGACAGTGCAGGAACTTCACGTTCGGGTTGCCGGTGAGCGCCATCATCTGCGCGTTCACCTGATACCCGCGCAGCAGCGCAATCCGCTCCGCCCACTTCTCTTTGGCTTCACCCATCGACACCCACACGTCGGTATAGATAAAGTCCGCACCCTTCACGCCCGCCGCCACGTCTTCCGTCAGGGTAATTTTCCCGCCGTGCTTCTCTGCCAGCGCGCTGCACTCCGCCACCAGGCTCTCTTCCGGCCAGCAGGCTTTCGGGGCCACCAGGCGCAGATCCAGCCCGGTCAGCGCCGCCGCTTCCAGCATCGAGTTGCCCATGTTGTTGCGCGCGTCGCCCGCGTAGACCAGCGTCATCTCGTTAAACGCCTTGCCCGGCAGGTGCTCCTGCATGGTCAGCAGGTCCGCCAGCAACTGGGTCGGGTGGAACTCGTTGGTCAGCCCGTTCCACACCGGCACGCCCGCATACTGCGCCAGCGTCTCGACCACTTCCTGGCCGTGGCCGCGATACTGAATGCCGTCGTACATCCGCCCGAGAACCCGCGCGGTGTCCTTAATTGACTCTTTATGCCCAATCTGGCTGCCGCTCGGCCCTAAATAGGTGACGCGCGCGCCCTGGTCAAATGCGGCAACTTCGAAAGAGCAACGTGTACGGGTCGAGTCTTTTTCGAAGATGAGCGCGATGTTTTTACCGGTAAGCTTCTGTACTTCCTTGCCATTTTTTTTATCGGCTTTGAGCTGTGCGGCAAGGGTCAGCAGAGAAGTGAACTGTGCAGGGGTAAAGTCGAGCAGTTTCAGAAAGTGTTTCTTGTATAAATCGGACATTTTATCCTCGCATGGCGAACGCCACTTATTGAATTAAAATTCACTTTATATGTGTAATTATTCATTTGCAACCCCGTTTCACAAATCTTTCCAACAAAGGTGGAGGCAAACCCGTCCGTGTGTGAAAATAGAAGTATCTGCCGCACTTTAAAGAGGATTGAGCCATGGCAAACCCGGAACACCTGGAAGAGCAACGCGAAGAGACGCGTCTGATTATTGAAGAACTGCTGGAAGACGGTAGCGATCCGGACGCGCTGTACACCATTGAGCACCATTTCTCTGCGGATGATTTCGACGCGCTGGAAAAACTGGCCGTGGAAGCCTTTAAGCTGGGTTACGAAGTGACCGAGCCGGAAGAGCTGGAAGTGGAAGAGGGCGACACCGTCATCTGCTGCGACATCCTGAGTGAAGGCGCGCTGAAGGCGGAGCTTATCGACGCGCAGGTAGAACAGCTGATGAACCTGGCGGAGAAGTTTGAAGTGGAATACGACGGCTGGGGAACCTACTTCGAAGATCCGAACGGTGAAGACGGCGAAGAAGGCGACGACGAAGATTACGTCGACGAAGACGACGACGGCGTGCGTCACTAAGTGATTCAGGCGGTGGCGCGCGCCACCGCTTTTTCAAGGCAGAACCATGGATTACCCGCAGATACTCGCCCCCGTACTCAACTTCCTCCAGTGCCCGACCCCGCAAGCATGGATTGATAAAGCCCGCGACCCGGCGAACCTGCCGCTGCTGCTCACCGACCACATGGTGTGCGAGCTCAAGGCCGCCCAGACCGCGCTGCTGCTGGTGCGTAAATACGTCGCCGACGAAAGCGGTGCCGACGCGCTGCTCGACTGGCTCAAGCCCTACGAACAGTTCACCTTCCGCGACGGCCCGGAGCCGGACTTCATCGCGCTGCACAGGCAGATTGGCAAAAGCGTGATGCCCAAAACCGACGACCCGTGGGGCCAGGCGCTGATTGACAGCATGGTGTTGCTGATTAAGGAGGAGCTGCACCACTTCTGGCAGGTGCGCGAGGCGATGCTGGCCCGCGACATTCCGTACGTCAAAATCACCGCCAGCCGCTACGCCAAAGGGATGCTGAAGGAAGTGCGCACCCACGAACCGCTGACGCTGATCGACAAGCTCATCTGCGGCGCCTACATCGAAGCCCGCTCCTGCGAACGCTTCGCCGCGCTGGCCCCGTTCCTCGACGACGATCTGCAGAAGTTCTATCTCTCGCTGCTGCGCTCGGAAGCGCGCCACTATCAGGACTACCTGACGCTTGCCCGGCAGGTGAGCGACGACGATATCTCACCGCGCATAAAGCTTTTTGGCGAAATTGAAGCCACACTTATCTCGACACCGGACCACGAGTTTCGCTTCCACAGCGGCGTGCCGGTGTAAACCGGCATAACTCAAGGATAAGGATGCGAGATGAATAAAACGTGGACCCGTATTGTGATTGTCGTCGTCGCGGCTGCCGCCGTGGCGTTCTGGGTATTCTTCGATAAGCAGCGTGCCCCCGAACACCAGATTGATACCACCCTCAACGCGATGCCCGCCTGGCAGGTGATTAAGGAGCAGGAGCCCGCGCTGCATCAGCGCATCCTCGACCAAATGGCCGCCCTGCAAAAAGCGGGCGAGCCGGAGCAGCAGATTATCGACACCATCCAGCCGCAGATCCTGCATCTGCAGATGTCGCGCCTGCAAAACGCCCCGGACGCCAACGTGGTGAACTACATGACCATCAACATGGAGCAGACCGCCGCCATTCAGAAGGTGAGCGACGACGCCTGCTTCCGCTTTCTCTACCCGATGGTGAAGGGCGGCGTGAACCCGATGCGCATGCTGGATAAAGATTTGATGGCGCGGCGCATGCAGGCCGACGCCGACATGATGCGCGCGGCCTACGGCAAAAACCGCCACACCGTGACCCCGGCCGAACGCGAAGCGGCTGTCGAGGATGTGCGGCCGATTATG
>NZ_QFXN01000200.1:0-6557 GCF_003144775.1 Enterobacter sp. CGMCC 5087
GCCGATAAGTACGGCGAGGACATCCAGCTGCTGCAGATGCCGGAGAAGGCGGCGGGCAAAGAGAAGCTCTCCTGCGATATGGTGCAGGAGATGTGGGCGAAGGTGCTGGAGCTGCCGGAGCAGAAGGCGGCGAGGGTGATTCGACTGGCGGTGTCTGAGCTGGAGTGACAAAGGGCGCTGGTTTTTTGGGCACTTAGCGCGGGTTTAGCGCGTCGTCGCTTGCATGGCGGCGCGCGACAGGTATAATCCACAACGTTTCCGCATCCCCTTCAGTGCCGAAGTGGCGAAATCGGTAGACGCAGTTGATTCAAAATCAACCGTAGAAATACGTGCCGGTTCGAGTCCGGCCTTCGGCACCAAAAGCATATAAATAGACGTCAATCGACGTCTTTTTTTATGCCTGAAATCCGCGCTCCACAAGGCTTTACCCGCTTTCCTCCTCAACTAAAGTCAACCTAACTCAACCCACATCAACAAGCTTGTGAGTATACTAATGAGTATATTTGCCGATTCGATATTGCTTGTATACTCACGAGATACCAATGGAAGGAGGACCATTATGGCCCTAACGGATACTAAAGTTCGTTCTGCAAAACCTGAGGAGAAAGAGTATTCACTTGTTGACGGCGACGGCATGTCCTTACTTGTAAAACCTGGCGGTTCAAAGTATTGGCGATTTCGTTTCCGTTTTGGCGGTAAACAGCATTTGATGGCGTTCGGTGTCTATCCTGAAATTTCACTGGCGGATGCCAGGAAGAAAAGGGAAGAAGCCAGGAAGCTGGTAGCTGCTGGTATCGATCCTCGTGAGCATAAACGTGCTGCGAAAGAAGAGCAGGCGAAAGAGATTATTACTTTCGAGAAGGTTGCCAGAGAGTGGCTCGTGACCAACCAAAAATGGTCGGAAGATCATGCTAATCGCGTAAAAAAGAGCCTGGAGGACAATATCTTCCCGGCAATTGGTGCTCGCAATATTGCTGAATTGGGTACCCGCGATCTGTTAATTCCCATTAAAGCCGTAGAGACATCTGGACGTCTTGAGGTGGCTTCCCGTCTTCAACAGCGCACCACGGCTATAATGCGTTATGCAGTGCAAAGCGGGTTAATTGATTACAATCCGGCGCAGGAGATGGCGGGGGCGGTTGCTTCCAGTAATCGACAGCATCGTCCGGCGCTGGAGTTAAAGCGCATCCCTGAATTACTCCAGAAAATAGATGACTACACCGGCAGGCCACTAACCCGTTGGGCAACCGAACTCACTTTGCTTATCTTTATTCGGTCCAGTGAACTGCGTTTTGCTCGCTGGTCAGAGATCGATTTTGAAACGTCAATGTGGACCATCCCACCTGAGCGAGAGCCTATTCCCGGCGTGAAACATTCTCAGCGAGGCTCAAAGATGCGTACACCTCATCTGGTACCGCTTTCAAAGCAGGCGCTGGCGATCCTGAAGCAGATAAAACAGTTTTGCGGAGAGCACGAGCTCATTTTTATTGGCGATCACGATCCGCGTAAACCCATGAGTGAGAACACGGTGAACAGTGCGCTGCGTGTCATGGGCTATGACACTAAAGTCGAAGTTTGTGGTCATGGCTTTCGCACAATGGCTTGTAGTTCGTTGATTGAGTCAGGACTATGGTCGAAGGATGCGGTGGAGCGGCAGATGAGCCATATGGAGCGTAACTCGGTGCGGGCGGCGTATATTCATAAAGCGGAACATCTGGATGAACGCAAGCTGATGTTGCAGTGGTGGGCGGATTTTCTGGATGCGAACCGGGAGGAAACAATTAGTCCGTTTGATTATGCAAAACTCAATAACCCGATGCTAAGCAGGTAAATCGTGTAGAACACCAATTACATACAGAAGGCATCCAGAAGTTAAATTCCGGACGCCTTTTTACCTTTCAAAACCCCAAATCAGAAGAATAACAAAAGACTACGATATGCACGCAATCTGGTTTTGACCGTGCGAGTGAACGTAATATCGGCAAGAAGGCAGATGCACTCAGTGTGCAGGCACGGGGGCAGCAACAGGTTTTGTTACCTGTCCCCCTAGATTAGCCTCGACCTAAACTGTAATAGTAATAGCGAAGATTATACAGATTTTCTTCAGCTTCAGAATCCACAAATTCTGTTGATTAAAGTATCCATTACACCACTTTTATAATCTTTGTATTGAGTTGGCTAATCTCTTTTCATTACCAAATCTAGTAGTGTAAAATCTTTGTTCGATACCATACAGCAAATATTTTAACTCTTCTTCTGATGATACTTCGAATTTACTCTCAGTAGTGTCATATTTAAGCTTTTCAGCACAATAATCATTAATGTAATTCAGCATCTCACCTCTGTCTTCCACTGGCATCGCTGCAAGAGTATCCATAGCTAATGCAATTCTCTTTCGGTTTGGCTTTGATACCTTTTCTACATCATAGTCAGTTGAAAGTACAATGAAGGATTCACTTAAAAACGACTTAACTTCTTCTTCCGTGGCTTCTTTGTACAGAATATCGATACCTTTAAATATACTTGAAATTGTGGCGAGACTTCTGAATAATAATATATTACTTTCCTTTAGGTATACAGCATCAGGTATATGATTAACAATCAACCGCCCTTCATTTTCTTCTATTTCTGCTGATTCACCAAAAGCAATTGTTTTTCTCTTGATAAACAGGGATGGGGTTATTTTCTGAAAATAAAAGTCTTCATCCTGATGAGAGAATATATATGAAATCTTCGTGAAATATTTTTTTGTTAAATCGTCGAAGTCCTTAGAATCAAATTCATCCTTAATGCATGATAAGCAGAATGATTGCTGACTAAAATTTTCAATTTTGAACCATGAATCTTCATCAAGATTATGGTCAGGGTTATATGGAATGAGGCTAAGAGTAGACAAATCTAAAGCGTCAAACAAAGTGTAGTCTGATACCAATTTAAAAAAAGGTTTCTTACGAGGTCCTTTTACTTTCGCAAAAATGTTATTCATTATTTTTCCTTTCGATAAAGGTATAGTTGTTTATTCTAAATGCAACGGGGATATTGATTTCTTTGGGGGTTTTGTATTTATGACGACTAATTAAAAAAATGGATGCGCCGCTCTTGTTTTTAATGTTATAAAACTCATATCTAAACAGTAGAAATAAAGGGTTAAAGTATAATGCTTGAGACATAAAGGTAAAAATAAATAAAACGGCATAAACAAAAAACAAGGCAGACCAACTGGTTATACTTAAAGCCACAAAGAAATAACCAAGATAACTTGGAAGAAATGAGTTGTTCGCATGCTCCACAGAAACTACTTCGCCTTCTTTAAACTCATCCTTGCCCAGTCTGGAACTTAAAAACAAACTAATCCAAGTTAGTAATATGGGGATTAGCATGTAAAATACGTATGATGTCATTTGTGGTAATAAACTCAACCAATGACTGTGTTCAAACCCTTGGAAAAAGTAATAAAGGGTGTACTTCTTTTGTACAAAGAAAATTATAGCCAACAACGATGTTGCGTTAAATGTTAAAAGAACTCTAAAAAGGAAATTTATTATCATAATGTTTTCCTGTATCAAATACTGCGTACAATTATTTTATAGTATATCAATTAATCATTGACTTTCTACCTACAATATTTCGCTCAACTGGGTAAATATATCAATTGCGAAGCCCCAATTGGGGCTTCGCTACCCTCAGAACCCACGCATTCCGTTGATAAATGTATCAATCACGCCACAAACTTTGTCATATACACGTTTAAGCACCGTCTTCCTTTCAAGGATCCTAGGTGTCCATGTGAGAGCCTTGGCTACCTCGTCCTCACGTGGGGTAATATCGGTAAACAGGTAATTATCCAGCAAAGCGGCAACTTTACTTTCATCCAGGCTTTCTTCAGCACACAGCGTTGCAACCGCTTTACGTTTTTCACGTTCAACGTAGGTTTCAAAGGTCTGGGTGATATCTTCATCATGCGAAACATGCAGCAGATTTTCTTCGATGAAGTTATCAATCAGTTCGCGTTTGCTGCGCAGCGTGACGTCACTGTCAACGATATCCATGACCTTCTTCTTCTGCTCCTGCTGCGCTTCAGGTGGCATAGCCTGGATGCCAGCCAGTAGCCTCAGGATATAGCCGACATTAATTTCATCCCGATGAATCAGTGACACTTCAAAATCGACCTCATCCAGAATCGAGACTTTATCTTTGCCAGTGCGTTTTTTCACCTTGTCATAAATATCAAGATATTTACTGGTGTAATCGGCAAGAGTCTGATCCGATAAAGGCTTACTCACTTCATCAAAATCAGCAAAGCTCTCCAGGATATTCTTCAGTCGCATCATGTCGCGGAAAGCCGTCACAAAAGCAAGCTGAGCTTTTTCATCAGGGAGGCTGTCCACGCTTTCCACTGTAGGTGTCAGGGTCAACAGGGTATCTACAGCAGATTGATAGTCGCTCAGGTACTCCTCAAAAGGTTTAACCAGCACGACTGAGGATGCCTCTTTGTTCGAGAATAACGCTATGGCATCATCGGTGGCTTTCTTGAGGTTGCGGAAGCAAACGATGTTACCGTGGCTTTTCTTCTCATTAAGAATACGGTTGGTTCGGGAAAATGCCTGTATCAGCCCGTGGTAACGCAGGTTTTTATCAACGTAAAGCGTATTGAGGGCCGGGCTGTCAAATCCCGTGAGGAACATATTGACCACCAGCAGGATATCAATCCCTTTTTCTTTGGTTCGTTGTGCAATGTTTTTGTAATAATTGTAAAAGCTTTGCGAATCATTAGCTGAATAGCTGGTGCCATACAGCGTATTATAATCCTTGATGAAGCTGTCCAGATGATCCCGGCTGGAGATATCGATTTTCCCGCCCTGAGGCAGGCTGATGTCTTCTTCATCCAGTAAACCGTTAACAGCTTCCTTATTGCTTTTGTCCGTTTCGTTGGCTGCATAAGTAAAGATTGTTGCGATACGCAACGGTTTGTAACCCGGATCGACCTGCTGAAGCTCTGTTTGTTTATCTTTAAAGAGTTTGTAGTACTTAATCAGCATGTCCACCGAGCCCACGCAGAACATTGCGGTAAACTCACGGTTTCGGGTCTTTGCATTGTGGTGAGCCAGGATGTAGTCGGTTATTTTGCCCAGCCGGATATCGCTTTCCATGACCTCTTTGGTGTCGATATCTTCCACATCGATATCGATCTCATTACTGGTTTCCTTACGGCGATAGGTTCCTACATACTCCACGGCGAAGCGCAATACGTTCTCATCACGGATGGCATCGACAATGACATACTTGTGTAGGCATTTATCAAACAGCATTTCAGTAGTCTGCTTGATACCATTGGTAATATTGACGTTATCGGCAAAAATCGGGGTCCCGGTAAAGCCAAACAGTTGTGCATTTTCAAAGAAATTGACGATAGCTTTGTGAGTGTCACCGAACTGGCTGCGGTGGCATTCGTCAAAGATAAAGACAATACGTTCCTTACGCAGGTGCTCCAGCTGTGCCTTATATCCTTCATGGATAATGGCATTGTTCAGTTTCTGAATGGTGGTCAGTATCAGTTTACTGTTGTTAGCCTTTAGCTGCTTAATTAGTGTACTGGTATTGTTAGTGGTATCTACGCTGTCTTTAGCGAAACTGTTAAACTCTTTGGCTGTCTGATAATCCAGATCGCGACGATCGACGACGAAAATAACCCGATCAACTTCAGGCATCGACATGATCACCTGGCTGGCCTTAAAGCTGGTCAACGTTTTCCCGCTACCTGTTGTATGCCAGATATAGCCATTACGGGGTTTGCCCTGTAGGTGAAGACTGTCCTTAACATGGCGGATCATCGCTTCACAGGCATAGTACTGATAGGGGCGCATGACCATCAGGCACTTACGGGTTTCATTCAGCACCGTGTAGTGAGTGATCATTTTTGCAATGTGACAAACTTTCAGGAAGGCTTCTGTAAACTTCTCCAGCGACTTAATGGGTTCATTTTTCTCGTCTGTCCAGAAAAAGGTCTGCTCGAAATGGTTAGCCCGATTATTAGCGTAATACTTGGTATCAACACCATTACTGATAATAAACAACTGAACATACTGGAACAGACCACTGCCTACCCAGAATGCATCCCGATGGTAACGGTCAATCTGATTAAAGGCTTCCTTCAGGCCCAGTCCACGACGCTTAAGCTCAATCTGTACCAGTGGCAGACCATTAATCAGCAGCGTGACGTCAAAGCGCGTTTTGCGCGTATTTTGTTCGGCATTGTATTGCTTAACCTGACGGGTGACCTGAAACTCATTCTGGCACCACTCATCTTTGTTGATAAAGCTGAGCCATTTCTCAGTACCGTCATCACGCAGCAACTGGTAGCGATCGCGCAGGATTCGGGCGCGATCGATCACTTCATTACCTTTGGTCAGATGCAGAAAAACACGGTTAAATTCGCTGTTGGTAAGTGGGGCGGCCTCCAGCCGATTGTGAATTTCAATCTGCTTGTGCGTATTCCGCTCTGATCGATCATGTTTTCGCGTGGAACGTCGATCAGCGATTCGCAGCTGATCGATCAT
>NZ_QFXN01000159.1:0-690 GCF_003144775.1 Enterobacter sp. CGMCC 5087
GTACGTGATGTAGAAGACGTTAAAGGCAACGGTCCAGAACACGTTCATTCTGAAGTCGAAGCGGAAGGTGTTCAGCGCATAGTGGCGCAGCGCGGCTCTGGCCTTAAAGGCCCAGATGATATACATCACGCCACAGGCGAGCGACAGTATGCCGCTTAAGGCCAGCAGCGTATCGCTTCCCGTGTCATAGCCGGCGAGGTCCGGTGAGGCCATCACGCCGAACTGTCGACCGAGCCCAAAACAGACGGCCAGCCAGATGATAAACAGGTTGCCGCAAACCGGATACCCGGTGGTGTCGCTGATAATCTCCTGCTTTTTATACAACCAGAGTAACGGCCAGATGCCGCAGGTTGCGATGGTGAGCAGCACAAAAGTGAGCGTTGGTGTTGCCAGTCGCTGGCTGAGTGTCGAGATGTCGGTCATATTGCATTGTCCTTGATTGATTTTGCTGTAAACAGGGGGGCGGGGCTACCCGGCGGTGAGTGTCGTGCATTCGGGCATATCAGCCAGAACCTTGTGGACATTTCCGGCAGAAGGGGAAAAATGCCCCACCTTTTTGTCGTTGACGTAAATCTCAAACGACGTTGCCTTTCTGATGGCATCAATGAACGACACCCAGGCGTTGTCGCCGTTACGCCAGCCCAGAGAGGACGGCAGGGGGAACGTCTGGTCATCCGTGACGACGGTGAT
>NZ_QFXN01000160.1:0-213 GCF_003144775.1 Enterobacter sp. CGMCC 5087
CCGCTGCCGTCTGGCAGGGTGAGCATGACGTGATGCTGCAGGATGTTCTGGTCGTCAGGGTTGCCGGTGCAGTTGAGATTCAGCATGACGTTTTCCGGGCTGGTGATAATGTACTCGGTGACGCCCATACCGAAACCGCTGCTCCACATATTGGGGACCGCCTGTGCCGTGATGGCAAAGGTCAGTAATCCTGCTGACAGGATGGCGTGCATG
>NZ_QFXN01000161.1:0-319 GCF_003144775.1 Enterobacter sp. CGMCC 5087
GAGTCAAAAATGTTGTTGAGGGGCAGCCGTGTTACATGAGTTGTTTACCCACGGCGATAAGCCCTGCCAGCCAGCCGATGCACTGGGGACCCACAAGCCAGAACAGGCGGGCCTTGAGCAGCCCGGTCATTCCTTCGCGGGTGTATACCGCGTCCGGCATCAGCCACAGACGCAACGCCGCGCCTGCAGTCATACCGGCGCCTGGCCCCAGGGTCATCCAGAACAGATACCCCATTCCCTGACTAAAACTGCGTATCTCGCCGGTACTCCCGAACACGTTAAACAGCACGACCACAAGCGCGATGGCGAAGGCAATCGC
>NZ_QFXN01000162.1:0-262 GCF_003144775.1 Enterobacter sp. CGMCC 5087
ACTCAGCATGTTGTCCATGAAGCGCGGAGGAACATAACCGTACTGCTGGTTCATTTTCTCCAGCTCCCCGTGCGTATATTTCGTTTTGAGGTCATCCCAGATACATCCGCAGACGGCGGTAGTACCGCCGTCTGATTTGCATCCCTGGATAAACTCGCGTTCATTTTTGTCGCCACAGCCGCTCAGGGTTACGGCAGACAACAGCAGGGTGAAGAGCAGCAGAGGGCCTGCGACAGGTTTCACGATTTGACTCCTTTGGGTC
>NZ_QFXN01000163.1:0-244 GCF_003144775.1 Enterobacter sp. CGMCC 5087
GAGGCTCCCCCGACAGCAGACGACCAGATACCAGTGCTGATGCCGGTAAATCAGTCGGTAAGGCTCCTGCTCATCGTGACGGACACCGCCGACCAGCAGACTGACCACCCGGTGATGACAAATGGCTTCGGCCAGACGATGAAAACTGTCAGCCTGTGTCCATGCTGAGGGTAAGTCGTGCCAGATAAAGCAGGGTGAGGTGCCCGTTTCATTCATCAGCAGGTGCATCAGTTGCCGGTTCTGC